>CANQRW010000052.1 GCA_947626365.1 uncultured Lachnospiraceae bacterium | reverse complement strand
GCAGAAATCAGACAGGCAGAAATCAGATAGATAAAAATCAGACAGGCAAAAAACAGATAGGAGAACCGACTATGAGAAAAGCCGCCCTGCACAACCTGGGCTGTAAAGTAAACGCATATGAGACGGAGGCCATGCAGCAGCTTCTGGAGAAGGCCGGATATGAGATCGTGCCCTTCGGGGAGAAGGCGGACGTCTACGTGGTCAACACCTGTTCGGTCACCAACATCGCGGATAAAAAGTCCCGCCAGATGCTCCACCGTGCCAGGAGACAGAATCCGGACGCCGTGGTGGTGGCCGTGGGCTGCTATGTGCAGGTGGCCGCCGACAAACTGAAGGAGGACCAGGTGGCGGACATTCTGATCGGCACCAACCAGAAGGGACAGCTGGCCGTCATTCTGGATGAATATTTTCGGAAAAATGACACCTTCCGATATGTCCCGCAGTTTTCCCAGATCCGCCGCTACGAGGATCTTTCCATTGAGAAGGTGTCGGACCATGTCCGCGCCTTTATCAAGATTCAGGACGGCTGCAATCAGTTCTGTACCTACTGCATTATCCCTTATGCCAGGGGGCGTGTCAGAAGCCGCCGGCCGGAGGAGATTCTTAGGGAAGCGGAGACCCTGGTAAAGGCCGGATTTCAGGAGATCGTCCTTACGGGGATCCATATCAGTTCCTACGGAATCGATATGCCGGAAGACAGCCGTATTTCCCTCCTGGAACTGATCGAGCGCCTGGACCGGGTGCCGGGACTTCAGCGGCTGCGCCTGGGTTCCCTGGAACCCAGGATCGTTACCGAGGAGTTTGCCGGGCGCCTGTCCGGACTGAGAACCATCTGTCCTCATTTTCATCTGTCTCTTCAGAGCGGTTCTGATATGGTGCTTGCCCGGATGAACCGCCGCTACACGGCGGCCCGGTACCGGGAGGGCTGCGATACGCTTCGGCGGTGGTTTGACCATCCGGCCATCACCACGGATGTGATCGTGGGATTTCCCGGGGAGACGGAAGAGGAATTTGCCGAGACGGAGCGTTTTTTGAGAACCATTGAATTTTACGAGCTCCATGTGTTCCCGTACTCCCGCAGGGAGGGGACTAAGGCGGCCGCCATGGCGGACCAGATTCCGGAGGCGGTGAAGAAGGAGCGGAGCGGCATTCTTCTCGCGCTGGACCGGGAATTGTCTCTCAAGTACCGCAGGTCGTTCCTGAATCAGGAGGAAGAAGTCCTTATGGAGGAGAAGGAGATTCTGGACGGCAGGGAGTACCTGACGGGCCATACCCGCCGCTATGTGAAGGCGGCCATACCCTGGGACGAATCCCTGAGAGGCTGTATGGTAACCGGAAGGCTGGACCGGATGCTGAATGAGGAGACAATGGGACTCGTCCGGTGAACCCCTGGCGCCGCAAAAAGACGGTCACAAAAAAGATAGAAATTTGTCATAAATATTTTCTTTACGAATGGATAAAACTGGTATAGAATAGAAACGTACAAGCAAAGGACGTGAGGACATATGGGAGAGATTCATAACACGCAGCATTTTCGGGCGGTACAGGAGAATAAAGTGGATGTAAGTCAGGTGTTGGAACAGGTGTATGATGCCCTGACGGAGAAGGGCTATAATCCCGTCAACCAGATTGTCGGATATATCATGTCCGGCGACCCCACTTACATCACCAGCCATAAGAATGCCAGAAGCCTCATTATGAAGGTGGAGCGGGATGAGATTCTGGAACTGGTGTTGTCTGCGTATATTGACGAGAGGCTGAAATAGCTGTTGATAAGGAACGTGACAGGGACGTGTAATATGCGATAGCAGCCTGCCGGCGGGGAAGGCCGGGAAGCTGCGGCGTAATATGGAAGGGAGTGGCCTGCGTAGCTGCAGGCCTAATGGTGTGTGCGGAGTTGAGTGTTGCCAGAATTATGGGTCTGGATTTTGGGACCAGGACGGTCGGGGTGGCGGTCAGCGACCCTACGGGACTGATAGCCCGGGGCCTGGAGACCATTACCCGGCGGGAAGACCATATGCTGCGTCCTACCTTGCGCAGGATACAGGAAATAATCCATGAGTACCAGATTGAAACCATTATTTTAGGATATCCTAAGAATATGGACGATTCGGTCGGAGAACGTGGACGGAAGACGGAAGAATTTGCGGAGATCCTGCGGCGGCGGGTAAATCTTCCGGTGATACTGTGGGATGAGCGGCTGACTACGGTGGCGGCCGACGAGATCCTGGAGGAAAGCGGCGTGCCGGTGCGGGACCGCAAGAAAGTGATCGACAGAATAGCCGCGGCCATTATTCTGCAGGATTATCTCAATGACCGGCGGAAGACGGCGGCGCCGCGGCAGACAGATTGAGAAGAGAGGCGTACAGGGGCGGCGGAATCTGCGGCGCCTGCCTGTATGCGGACAGGAGTTTGCGATGGAAGACGAGAGAGTGATCACTCTGGAGACCGAGGATGGGGACAGGACGGATTTCTATGTGCTGGAGGAGACCAGAATCGGGGGAATGAATTACCTGCTGGTGACGGATTCGCCGGAAGAGGAAGACGAAGGAGACTGTTATATCCTGAAAGACAGGTCGGCCGCGGAGGACCCGCAGGCCCTCTATGAGTTCGTGGAGAATGATGATGAACTGGATTATCTGTTCGGCATTTTCTCTGAGCTGATCGACGATATGGATGTGGATCTGAAGAAATAGACAAGAAGGACCGCCTATGAATCAGAATGTATTTAAACAAATGTTAAAAGAAAAGAATCTGAAGGTGACCAGGCAGCGGCTGCTGGTGCTGGAACTGATGGGGGACCATCCGGGCGAGCATCTGACGGCGGAGGATATCTATGAGTTTGCCAGGGAGAAAGACCCGGAGATCGGTCTTGCCACCATCTACCGCACCCTGCAGGTATTGGTGGAGCTGCAGGTCATCGACAAGATCAGTTTCGACGACGGATTTGCCCGCTATGAGCTGGGACATGTGCCGGATGGGGAAGGACAGACCCGCCACCACCACCATCACGCCATCTGCAGCCGCTGCGGCGCCGTGTACTCCTTTGAGGAAGATCTGCTGGACAATCTGGAGCAAAGCCTGATGGAGAGGCTTGGCTTTCTTGTGGTGGACCATGAAGTGAAATTGTTCGGATATTGCAGGTCCTGCAGAGAAAAGATGAAAGAAGAACAGAGTTAGAGTGAAGATTTGGAGGTAAAAGTTTGAAAAAATCGAATACGGAGAATGCCCCGGCCAGTAAGGTGCGGATCATCCCGCTGGGAGGCCTGGAGCAGATCGGAATGAACATTACGGCGATCGAGTCGGATGATACGATCATTGTCATCGACTGCGGCCTGGCGTTCCCCAGCGACGATATGCTGGGAATCGACCTGTGCATTCCGGATATTACTTATTTGAAGCAGAACCAGGACAAGGTGAAGGGATTCTTCATCACCCACGGTCATGAAGATCATATCGGCGCCCTGCCCTATGTGCTCAATGAGATCAATGTGCCTGTCTACGGGACCAGGCTGACCATAGCGCTGATTGAGAATAAACTGAAAGAACACGATATGCTGAAGACCACCAGGAGGAAGGTGGTGAAGCATGGACAGACCATTACCATAGATGATTTCCGGGTGGAATTTATCAAAACCAACCACAGCATTGCCGACGCTTCGGCCCTGGCGGTCTTCACGCCGGCCGGCGTGATCCTCCACACCGGAGACTTTAAGATTGACTATACGCCGGTATTCGGCGAGTCAGCGGACCTGCAGCGGTTTGCGGAACTGGGCAGGAAAGGCGTCCTGGCCCTTATGTGCGACAGCACTAACGCCATCCGGACCGGATTTACGGCCTCGGAGCGGACCGTAGGAAGAACCTTCGACGCGATTTTCGCGGAGCACAGGAACAACCGGCTGATCGTGGCCACATTTTCATCTAATGTAGACCGGGTGCAGCAGATCATCGATTCCGCCTACAAGTACGACAGGAAAGTGGTGGTGGAGGGCCGGAGCATGGTGAATGTCATCGGCATCGCCAGCGAGCTGGGCTACATCAAGATTCCCGACGGTACGCTGATCGATATCGACCATCTGAAGGATTATCCTGATGAGAAGACGGTGCTGATCACCACCGGCAGCCAGGGCGAGTCCATGGCCGCCCTGTCCCGCATGGCTTCCAACAGCCATCGGAAGGTATCCATCACCCCCAATGATGTGATCATCCTCAGTTCCACGCCCATTCCCGGCAATGAGAAGGCGGTGTCCAAGGTTATCAACGAGCTGTCCATCAAGGGGGCCGAGGTCATTTTCCAGGATACCCATGTGTCCGGCCACGCCTGTCAGGAGGAGATCAAGCTGATCTACTCTCTGACTCATCCCAAGTACGCTCTGCCGGTCCACGGCGAGTACCGCCACCTGATGGCCCAGAGGAATCTGGCCCAGGCCATGGGCATTCCCAAGAAGAATATTCTGATAATGTCTTCGGGGGATGTGGTGGAACTGTCCCAGGATTCCTGCGAAGTGGTGGACCACGTCCAGGCGGGAGCCATTCTGGTGGATGGCCTGGGTGTGGGCGATGTGGGAAATATTGTGCTTCGGGATAGACAAAACCTGGCCCAGAATGGTATTATTATCGTAGTGCTGACATTGGAGAAATATTCCAACCAGCTGCTGGCCGGTCCGGATATCGTATCCAGGGGCTTCGTGTATGTGCGAGAGTCGGAGGACCTGCTGGGCGAGGCCAGACAGGTGGTGGAGGATGCGGTCACGGATTGCCTGGACCGCCGTGTCAGCGACTGGGGTAAGATCAAGAATATTATCCGCGACAGCTTAAGCGATTTTCTGTGGAAGCGGATGAAGCGCAATCCCATGATCCTGCCTATCATTATGGAAGTGGGATGAATCAGGGCCTGCGGGGCTGCGCAATGATTTGCTAAGGAGGACTGGCAGCGTATGAGCGAGACCACCAGAGAAATCAATCGGGTGACGAAGACAATTATCAGCGTGTCATGGAAGCTGATCGTCTATGCGGCGGCGATCCTTTTGATGTACGAGGGAATCACCAGAGGATACCAGTTTGGGCACAGCCTGTTCTATGACACGGCGGCCTCGGAGCCGCCGGGGATAGAGATGCGGGTAACCATCGGCGAGGACAAGGACCTGCTGAATCTGGCATCCGCCCTGGAGGACAGCGGGCTGATCAAGAACAAGTATGCGTTTATAATTCAAAGCATTTTCTACGGATATGGATATTCCGACCATAAGGTGGAGGAGGGCACATTTCTTCTGAACAGTTCCATGACGGCCAAGGAATTGATTACGACGCTGCGGGATGGGATTGTCGAGGAAGAGAGCGAAGAAGAGAGCAAAGCCGAAGAATGATGGCAGAACGTATCACAGATTATCTTCTGTCCCTGGAGCCGGATGAAAGTCCGCTGCTTGAGGAGATCAGAGGGAAAGCGGAAGAAAGAGAGATACCGATCATAAGACGTGAGACCGGGGCCCTTCTCAGGACCCTGATCGCGGCAATACAGCCTAGGGCGATTCTGGAAGTGGGAACCGCCGTAGGCTATTCTGCTATATTGATGGCGGAAGCGGCGCCGGAAGGCTGTTCCGTCACAACCATTGAGAAATACGGCCCCAGGATCGCCGAGGCCAGGGAGTATCTGGCCAGGGCAGGGCTGGAAGGCCGGGCGGAGCTTTTGGAGGGAGACGCCTCGGAGATCCTGAAATCTCTGGCGGGACCCTATGATTTCATCTTTATGGACGCGGCCAAGGGCCAGTATATGGGCTGGCTTCCGGAGCTTATGAGGCTTCTGGCCTGCGGCGGCATGCTGGTGTCCGACAATGTGCTTCAGGATGGGACGATATTGGAGTCCCGGTTTGCGGTGGAGCGGAGGGACCGGACCATCCACGCCAGGATGCGGGAGTATCTGTGGACCATCAAGCATACGGAAGAGCTTCAGACGGCCATTGTGCCGGTGGGAGACGGCGTAGCCGTATCCGTGAGGAAATACGCCGGCGGCCGGGCAACCGGCGGAAGCCGTGACAGACGGCGGGATGCAGAAGTCCGGCGGGATGCAGAGACCCGGCGGGATGCAGAAGTCCGGCGGGATGCAGAGACCCGGCGGGATGCAGAAGTCCGGCGGATATAGAGGCCCGGCGGGAAAAGGAATGAGACTATGAGAAAGATTGAACTTTTGGTTCCGGCAGGCAGCCTTGAGGTGCTGAAGACGGCTGTGATCTACGGGGCGGATGCGGTGTATATCGGCGGAGAAGCCTTCGGCCTCCGCGCCAAGGCCCGCAACTTCACCATAGCCGAGATGAAGCAGGGAGTGGAATTCGCCCACGCAAGAGGCGTGAAGGTCTATGTGACCGCCAATATTTTCGCTCATAATGAGGATCTGGAGCCGGTCCGGAACTATTTTGAAGAACTGAAGAACGTGGGGATGGACGCGCTGATCATATCGGACCCGGGGGTGTTTCAGATTGCCAGGGAAGTGCTTCCATCGGTGGACGTACACATCAGCACCCAGGCCAACAATACCAATTACGGAACCTATCGGTTCTGGTACGGACTGGGAGCCAGGCGGGTGGTTGCCGCCAGGGAACTGTCGCTGGAGGAGATCCGCCGGATCCGCCGGGAGATTCCGGAAGATATGGAGATTGAGTGTTTTATCCACGGAGCCATGTGCGTTTCCTATTCCGGCCGGTGTCTGCTGAGCAATTATTTTACCGGGCGGGATGCTAACCGGGGGGAATGTACCCATCCCTGCCGGTGGAACTACGCGGTGATGGAGGAGACCAGGCCGGGAGAGTATCTGCCGGTGGAGGAGACGGAGCGGGGCACCTTCATCTTTAATTCCAAGGATCTGTGCATGATCGAGCATGTGCCGGAGATGATCGACGCCGGTATCGACAGCTTCAAGATCGAGGGGCGCATGAAGACGGCCCTGTATGTGGCCACAGTGGCAAGAACCTACCGAAAAGCCATCGACGATTATCGGAAGGGAATTGAGGTCTACCGGGCTAATATGGAGTGGTACAGGGAAGAGATTGGAAAATGCACCACCAGGGAATTTACTACAGGCTTTTATTTCGGGAAACCGGGCGCGGACAGCCAGATTTACGGGGAGAGCACCTATCACAAGAACTATACGTATCTGGGAACGGCGGAAAGCCTGGATGAGAGAGGTTTCTGCCTGATTCAGCAGAAGAATAAGTTTTCAGCAGGCGAGACCATTGAGATCATGAAGCCGGACGGCAGGAATGTGGAAGTGACGGTGGAGGAAATCCAGGATACGGATGGCAATGTTCAGGAGAGCGCTCCCCATGCCCGGCAGATGGTGTATGTGAAGCTGAGCGGGAAGCCGGAGCCCTATGATATATTGAGGCGGAGCGAGCAGGGATGAGAAGAGGATCGGATTGGCGTTCTGTAACCTGCATTGATAACCCTGTTTGACAGGTTATATGAAAGGAGGCGTTTCTATGCTGGGATGGATTACGTGGGGAGCCGCGGTAGTATGTCTGCTCTACTATGCCGCAATCACAATTTATGCCGGTTTTTCAGTATCCTGTTCCTGGTTCTGGCTGCTGGCGGCGGCATTTCTGGGAATGTGTTCCTGGGGAATCCGGTACGGACATTTCCATCCGAAGAAGCTGCCCCTGTGGCTGCCGGTGTCTGCGGCGACCTTCAGCGCGGCCGCGTTTATCATATTCTGCGTGGTGGAGGTTCTGGTTTTTATGGGGGCGGCTGCGGCAGACGCGCCGGGGCTTGATTATGTCATCGTCCTTGGCGCCAGGGTCCACCCGGACGGAATCAGCAATTCTTTAAAGCAGCGCCTTGACAAGGCGGTGGAATACAGCCAGGAGAATCCGGGGACGGTATTTATCCTGTCCGGAGGCCAGGGCGATGATGAGCCTGTGGCGGAAGCCCAGGCCATGTACGACTATATGGTGTATAACGGAGTCTCGGAAGCCAGGCTGGTTATGGAGACCATGTCCGCCAGTACGGTGGAAAACCTGGCCTACAGCAAAGTCCTGATCGACCGGTTAGAACAGGAGAAGCGGGCGGCGGCCAGCGGAGGGAATACGCCGCTGATCTCGGGCCCCTTCCTGGAGGTGGAGGAGAAGCCTCTTCAGATCGGCGTCCTGACCAGCAATTATCATGTGTTCCGGGCCAGGCGGATCGGAGAGAAATGGGGGCTTAAAGGCATCCGCGGAATCTCCGCCAGGTCGGATATTCTGCTGTTCCCCCATCTGTGCGTCCGGGAATGCGCCGCGATACTGAAAGACCAGTTAATGGGTAATATGTGAGATATGAGGTGAGAAGAATGAGTGATTTGAAACATGTGGCCGGATACCGGCTGATTCAGGAAAGCTTCGTGAAGGAGCTGGATTCCCGAAGTTATCTGCTGGAGCATGAGAAAAGCGGGGCCAGGCTGTTCCTTTTGTCCAACGACGACAACAATAAGGTGTTCTCCATCGGATTCCGGACGCCGCCCTCTGACAGCACCGGCGTGCCCCATATTCTGGAGCACAGCGTCCTGTGCGGTTCGGAGAAATTCCCGGTGAAGGATCCCTTTGTGGAGCTGGTGAAAGGCTCCATGAATACGTTTCTCAACGCCATGACCTATCCGGACAAGACGGTTTATCCGGTGGCCAGCACCAACGACAAGGATTTCCAGAACCTGATGGATGTGTATCTGGACGCGGTGCTGCATCCCAATATCTATAAAGAAGAGAAGATTTTCAGGCAGGAAGGCTGGCACTATGAGCTGGAGTCGGAGGATGGACCGCTGACCTACAACGGCGTGGTCTACAATGAGATGAAAGGGGCTTTTTCCTCGCCGGAAAGCGTGCTGGAGCGCTACACCCAGCAGATGCTGTTCCCGGATACCTGCTACGGCTGGGAGTCCGGCGGCGACCCGAAGGACATTCCGGATCTGACGTACGAACAGTTCCTGAAATTCCACGCCACCTACTACCATCCGGCCAACAGTTTTATCTATCTGTACGGCGACATGGACATGGGAGAGAAATTACGATGGCTGGATGAAGAATATCTGAGCAAATATGACAGAAACGACCCGGTAGCCCAGGTGGATTCCAGGATCAGGGAGCAGAAGCCCTTCGATGCGCCCAGATACGGGGAGATCTCCTACTCCATCACGGAGGAGGAGTCCGGCGATAACGCCGCCTATCTGGCAGTCAGCGATGTGGTGGGAGACGATCTGGACCCGGTTCTGTATCTGGCTTTTCAGATTCTGGAGTATACGCTGATTGACGCTCCCGGAGGAGCCCTGAAGCAGGCTCTTCTTGACGCGGGAATCGGCGGAGACATTCTGGGCGGATATGACAGCGGCATCCTGCAGCCTTATTTCTCCGTGATCGCCAAGGACGCGGAGGCGGAGCAGCAGGAGGAATTCCTGAAGGTAGTAAAGGGGACCCTCCGGAAACTGGCCGAGGAGGGAATCAACCGGAAAAGCCTGCTGGCAGGCATTAACTATTATGAATTCCACTATCGGGCGGCGGATTTCGGCACGGCGCCTAAAGGCCTTATGTACGGGCTTCAGTCTCTGGACAGCTGGCTTTACGGCGGCGACCCGCTGATGCATCTGAAATATGAGGATACCTTTGCGTTCCTGAAAAACGGGGTGGAGCAGGGATATTTTGAAAAGCTGATTCAGGATTATCTGCTGGATAACCCCTTCGAGGCGGTCATAGTGGTGAAGCCAGAGAAGAATCTGACGGCGAAACAGGATGGGGAGACGGCAAAGAAGCTGGCGGCATACAAGGCGTCTCTCAGCCGGGAGGAGATCCAGCAGCTGATCCGTCAGACCCGGGAACTGAAGGAGTACCAGGATACGCCGTCGCCCAGGGAGGATCTGGAGAAGATTCCCATGCTCCGGCGGGAGGATATCGGAAAGGAAGCGGAGAAGATTTACTGGAAAGAACATGTGTTAAACGACGTCCAGGTGCTGCAGCAGGATCTTTTCACTTCCGGAATCAGTTATGTGAAAGTGCTGTTCAATACGGACCGTGTATCCATGGAGGACCTGCCCTATGTGGGACTTTTGAAATCGGTTCTCGGCTATGTGGACACAGAGCATTACAGCTATGGCGATCTGACCAGCGAGATTCATATGAATACAGGCGGGATCAGCTTCAGCACCAGCGCCTATGTGGACCTGAAGGGCAGCGATGCCTTTATCGGAACTTTTGTGGCGGATATGAGGGTGCTGCATGAGAAGCTGGAGACCGGCTTTGACCTGCTGGGAGAGATTCTGACCCGGTCAAAACTGGAGGATGAGAAACGGCTCGGTGAGATTCTGAAGGAGACCCGTTCCCGAAGCCGCATGAAGCTGGAACAGGCCAGCCATTCGGCGGCCGTGGCCCGGGCCACATCCTATTTCTCCCCCTCATCCAAATACAATGACATCACCGGCGGAATCGGTTTTTACCGGTTTTTGGAAGATACGGTGAAGAATTATGAGAAGGACCCCAAGGCCCTGATCGCAAGGCTGAAGCAGGTGGCTGGGAAACTGTTCACCATCGACAATCTGATGATTAGCGACACGGCGGACGGGGAGGGCTTCGCCCTTCTGGAGAACGCCATGAAGGCTCTCACATCCGGTCTGCCGGAGGGGAGCGGAAAGAAGTATCCCTTTGAGTTCCGGCGGGATAACCGGAACGAAGGCTTCCGGACCTCCTCCCAGGTCAACTATGTGGCACGGTGCGGCAATTTCCGTGACGAAGGATTTGAGTACACCGGGGCCCTGCGGATCCTGAAGCCGATTCTGAACTACGATTATCTGTGGATCAATCTGCGGGTGAAAGGCGGAGCTTACGGCTGTATGAGCGGTTTCGGCCGTTCCGGCGAAGGATATTTCGTGTCCTACCGGGATCCCAATATGAAGGAAACCAATGAGGTGTACGAGAATGTGGTTTCCTATCTGGAGAATTTTGACGCTGACGAGAGGGACATGACCAAGTATGTCATCGGGACCATCAGCGGCCTGGACACTCCCCTGACGCCGTCCATCAAGGGCGACCGAGCGGTGTCCGCCTACCTGTCCGGCGTGACCAATGAGATGCTGGCTCAGGAGCGGGCCCAGATTCTGGCGGCTCAGCCGGAGGATATCCGGGCGCTGGCCAAGATCGTAAAGGCAGTGCTGGATACAGGCAGCATCTGCGTGATCGGCAGTGAAGAGAAAGTGGAAGCCAGCCGGGATATGTTCGGGGAGGTAAAGAACCTGTACAGAAGCTGACGGTCGGGCGGCAGATCCGGCAGGTGGAGAATGGGCCTCGGACAGCAGGCCCCGGCAGGCAATAGAAAGGGAGACGTATGAAAGAAGATTTCAGATCCGGTTTTGTGGCCCTGATCGGCCGGCCCAACGTGGGAAAATCTACGCTGATGAACCATCTCATCGGCCAGAAGATCGCCATCACGTCGGAGAAGCCTCAGACTACCCGAAACCGGATTCAGACGGTATATACCGACGACAGGGGCCAGATCATTTTCCTGGACACCCCCGGCATTCACAAAGCCAAAAACAAGCTGGGAGAGTACATGGTCAATGTGGCGGAAGGCACCCTGAAGGAAGTGGATGTGGTGCTGTGGCTGGTAGAGCCCACCACCTACATCGGCGCCGGGGAGCAGCATATCGCGGAGCTTCTGGGCAGGGTGAAGACGCCGGTGATCCTGGTGATCAACAAGATCGATACGGTGAAGGATAAAAACGATATCCTGAAATTCATTGCCGCCTACAAGGAGGTCTGCGGTTTTGCGGAGATTATCCCTGTGTCGGCTTTAAAGGATCAGAATACGGATAAGATGACGGAGCTGATTTTCAAGTACCTGCCCTATGGTCCCCAGTATTATGATGAGGACACGGTGACGGACCAGCCCATGCGGCAGATCGCGGCGGAGCTGATCCGGGAGAAGGCCCTGCGCCTTCTCTCTGATGAGATTCCTCACGGCATTGCCGTGACCATCGAGAAAATGAGCGAGCGGAAGAACGGCCTGTTCGACATTGAGGCCACCATTATCTGCGAGCGGGACTCCCACAAGGGAATCATTATCGGAAAAGGCGGAGTTATGCTCAAGAAGATCGGCAGCGCCGCCCGTATCGAGATCGAGAACCTTATGGGGGCCCACGTAAACCTGAGACTGTGGGTGAAGGTCCGCAGGGAATGGCGGGACAGCGAGCTGTATATGAAGAATTACGGGTACTACGAGTCCTGATCTGTCCATGCAGAAGGTGCGCCGCCGGCGCCCTTTTCTGTGTACTGACGTAATTCAAAGCGCCGTACAGGCCTGAGAACGGCGGCGCGGCAGGCAATGCAGAGGAGAACGGATATGCGCGACTTGATCGAACTGACCGGGATGGTTTTGAAATCCACATCCGTAGGCGAGTACGACAGGCGGCTGGTACTGCTGACCCGGGAGCGGGGCAAGATCACGGCCTTCGCAAGAGGGGCCAAGCGGCCGGGAAACCGCCTGATGGCTCCCAGCCGTCCTTTTGCCTTCGGGACTTTTAAATTATATGAGGGCAGGGAGGCTTACAATCTTCAGGACGCGGAGATCAGCCGGTATTTTGAGGAACTGTCCCAGGATATGGAAGGGGCCTGCTGCGGCCAGTATTTTCTGGAATTTGGGGATTACTATTCACGGGAGAACCTGGACGGCTCCTCCATGCTGCTTCTCATCTATCAGTCCCTGCGGGCGATTCTGAAACCTTCCATTCCCAACCGGCTGGTCCGAAGGGTGTTTGAACTGAAGGCCATGGCGATCGGCGGGGAGTACACGGAGAGGCCGCCGAGGGCGGTAAGCGATTCTGCCGCTTACGCCTGGGAGTATGTGGTGGGCGCCCCCCTGGAGAAGCTTTACACTTTCACGCTGACGGATTCCGTGCTGGAGGAATTTGCCGAATGTGTGGAGATCAATAAGAAACGCTTCATCGACAGGGAGTTTCACTCCCTGGAGGTTTTGAAGGTCATGGCGGGAGAGTGAGGGACCGCCTGCTTCGCCGGCCGAAGTCGGGAGAGTGAGGGGCCGCCTGTTTTCGCCGGCCGAAGTCGGGAAAGTGAGGGGCGGCTTGTTTCGCCGGCCGAATGCGGCGGAGGCAGGTCTTTTTCGGCGGGATGTTTCGGACAAAAGAATTGCCCGGCGGGTATTGTAAAGAAAAGAAAATCATGGTATACTTCGGTGAGTATGCTGGCGGAAGCCATTTAGGAACAATGACAGGAAAAGGACAGAAAAGGCAGGTTTGATTTTATGGAAAAGACAATGGAAAAGATTGTGGCGCTGGCTAAGTCCAGAGGTTTTGTGTATCCCGGCTCCGAGATTTACGGCGGCCTGGCCAATACCTGGGACTATGGCAATCTGGGCGTGGAACTGAAGAATAATGTAAAAAAGGCCTGGTGGCAGAAGTTTGTCCAGGAGAGTCCCTATAATGTAGGCGTGGACTGCGCTATCCTGATGAACTCCCAGACCTGGGTGGCAAGCGGACATCTGGGCGGCTTCTCCGACCCGCTGATGGACTGCCGCGCCTGTCATGAGCGGTTCCGCGCCGATCAGCTGATTGAAAATTACATGGAAGAGAAGGGTATTGTTCCGGAGGAAGCCGTGGACGGCTGGACCCAGGAGCAGATGAAGCAGTATATCGAGGACCAGAACATCTGCTGCCCCAGCTGCGGCAAGCATGATTTTACCGATATCCGCCAGTTCAACCTGATGTTCAAGACCTTCCAGGGCGTGACCGAGGACGCCAAGAACACGGTGTATCTGCGTCCGGAGACGGCCCAGGGCATTTTCGTCAACTTTAAAAACGTGCAGCGGACCTCCCGGAAGAAGATTCCCTTCGGCATTGCCCAGATCGGAAAATCCTTCCGCAACGAGATCACGCCCGGCAACTTCACCTTCCGTACCAGGGAGTTTGAGCAGATGGAACTGGAGTTCTTCTGCGAGCCCGACACGGATCTGGAGTGGTTCGCCTATTGGAAGCAGTTCTGCATCGACTGGCTGCAGACCCTGGGCATCAAGCCGGAAGAGATGCGGGTTCGGGATCACGATCCGGCGGAGCTGGCATTCTACAGCAAGGCTACCTCTGATATTGAATTTTTGTTCCCCTTCGGCTGGGGCGAACTGTGGGGCATTGCGGACCGCACCAACTACGATCTGACCCGCCATCAGGAGACCTCCGGCCAGGATCTGACTTATTTTGACGATACGAAGAATGAGAAATACATTCCCTTCGTCATCGAGCCGTCCCTGGGGGCTGACCGTGTGACTCTGGCCTTCCTCTGCGCTGCTTATGACGAGGAGGAAATCGGCGAGGGCGACGTGAGGACGGTTCTTCATTTCCATCCGGCTATCGCCCCGGTGAAGGTAGGCGTCCTGCCTTTGTCCAAGAAGCTGGCCGAGGGCGCGGGGAAAATCTATACGGATCTGTGCAAATACTTTAACTGCGAGTATGACGACAGGGGCAACATCGGCAAGCGCTACCGCCGTCAGGATGAGATCGGCACGCCGTTCTGCGTGACCTACGACTTCGATTCCGAGAATGACCAGGCGGTTACGGTCCGCGATCGGGATACCATGGAGCAGGTGAGAGTGCCGATCGCAGAACTTAAGGATTATCTGGAAGCGAGGATTCGTTTTTAAAGATGAACAGTTCACTGCATAAAAGGAACGCCGGGCTGACCGCGTTTTTCTTCAGCGGAATCTGCGCCATCAGCACCGGCGTGATCGTAAGTCTTCTGCAGGACCAGTATGGCTTTGATTATGGAACGACAGGGACACTGCTTTCTCTGATGAATATCGGCAATCTGGCTGCAGGTTTTGCGGCAGGTATTTTGCCGGGCAGGATTGGAATGAAACGGAGTGTAACCCTGCTTACTATAGGATATGCTGCAGGTTATATACTTATGGGGGTTACCGGTTGGGTAACCCTTTTTATGCTGGCTTTCTTTCTCCTGGGCGTCGCCAAAGGTTCGACCATCAATACCTGCACCATCTTAGTGGGAGATAACAGCAGCAACCGCACCGCCGGCATGAATCTTATGCATGCCTGCTACGCCTGCGGAGCTTTGCTGTGTCCGTTTTTCATCGCGGCGGCGGCGAAGCTGGGCGCCTCGGCGCCCATGGTGCTGCTCGCAGTCTGCGGAGCGGCACTCTGGCTGGTGTTTTTGACTGTTCCCATGGGGGATATTGCCGGGAAAAAAGGAAAGACCGGGACCGACTGGAGCTTTCTGCGAAGCCGGAAATTCTGGCTTCTGGTAGGACTGATCTTCTGCCAGAACGCGGCGGAAACCGGAGTCACCAGCTGGCTGGTGTCTTATTTTAAGGGAAGCGGAATCCTATCGGGAACCGTCAGCGCCTACACGGTGACGGTCATGTGGGCGGCGACGCTGATTGCCAGGCTGCTCATTGCCTTTGTGATTCCTCTGAGGAAGCCGGCCAGGGCGATGATCGTCATGTCTCTGGGCTGCATTGTGTTTTATTTTGGGCTTATGCAGTCCCACACTCAGCTGCCTGCCATTATCGTTCTGTTCTGCTTCGCGTTCAGCATGGCGGGAATGAATCCTACGGCTGTCTCTCTGGCCGGCAGGATGACCAATGTGACAAGCATCGGAGTGCTGCTTCCCGCGGCCAGCAGCGGGGCCATCCTTATGCCCTGGGTCATTGGAATCGTGGCGGATCTGTACGGCATCAACGCGGGAATGGCGACCAACATCGCGCCTTGCATCGGACTGCTGGTATTCTCGGCCCTGGTCAGCCGTCTGCCGGAAGAACCCGATGCTCCGTGAGAGGCGGCGGAGAAATTGTTTTTCGGCAATCAATAAAATCGTTTGCGGCAGGTGATTAGAGACGGCGCGAAACCGCGGATTCGGCGCCGGTTCAGGAAAAAGGATACAGGAGGGAATTTAAGTTAATCATGACAAATATGACGGAGATCAGGCAGAAGTTTCTGACAGGGGAAAGGGCCCTGTTTCAGGGAAAGGACCTGAAAATATATGATACCATTTTTGACGACGGAGAGTCGCCGCTGAAGGAGAGCCGTAATATCTTGCTGTACGGCAGTATGTTCAAGTGGAAATATCCTCTCTGGTATTCCAGGGATATTACGGTGAAAAACTGCACCTGGTTTGAGATGGGCCGCGCCGGCGTCTGGTACACGGACCATATTACGGTGGAGGATTCCTCCATCGAGGCCCCCAAGAATTTCCGCCGCTGCCATGATGTGACCCTTAGGAATGTGACGTTTCCCAACGCGGCGGAGACATTGTGGTCCTGCGACGGAGTGGTGCTGGATCATGTCGTGGCCAGGGGCGATTATTTTGCCATGAACAGCCGGAACATGACGGTCCGGGATTTCACCCTTTACGGCAATTACTCCTTCGACGGCGCGGAGAATGTGGAAATCCGCGGCGCCAGAATGCTGTCCAAGGATTCCTTCTGGAATAGTGAAAATGTGACCGTATATGATTCCTTTATCTCCGGCGAATATCTGGGCTGGAACGCGAAGAATCTGACCCTGATCAACTGTACCGTCGAGAGCCTTCAGGGGATGTGCTACATCGACAATCTGAGGATGAAGGACTGCAAGCTGATCAATACCACTCTGGCTTTTGAGTATTCTACGGTGGATGTGGACATCACCAGCAAAATAGACAGTGTTTTCAATCCTGCCGGCGGAATCATTCGGGCCGACCATATTGACCAGCTGATCATCGAGAAGGATAAGGTGGATCCGAATAAGACCTGGATCATCTGCCGGGACGGAGAGCAGCAGATGGAGTGAGGCCCGGCGGGAATGCTTCGGAGAGGCCCGGACGGAGTGAGGCCCGGCGGGAATGCGTCGGAAAGACCCGGGAAATGGTTTGGGACGGAAAGGAGGAGTTTCCGTGAAATACGATTTTGATACAGTCATCGACCGCCGTTCTACCCACTGCATGAAGTGGGATGTGGCGGAGGGAGAGCTGCCCATGTGGGTGGCGGATATGGATTTTGCCACGGCGCCGGAGGTGCGCAGGGCCATCGAGAGGCGGGCAGCACACGGAATCTTCGGCTATCAGGATGTGCCGGAAGAATGGTACCGGGCTTATATGGGCTGGTGGCAGAGACGCCATGGATTAGTGATGGAGAAAGACTGGCTGATCTTCTGTACCGGCGTGGTTCCAGCCATCTCCAGTATGGTGCGCAAGCTGACCACCCCGGCGGAGAAGGTGCTGATCCAGACGCCGGTCTACAATATTTTCTTTAATTCTATCATCAATAACGGCCGTCAGGTGCTGGAAAGCCCCTTAAGCTATGACGGCAAAGGGTATGAGATTGATTTCACTGATTTGGAGGAAAAGCTGGCGGACCCCCAGACGTCCCTGATGATTCTCTGCAATCCCCACAATCCCGTCGGGAAGATCTGGAGTCGGGAAGAACTGGCTCATATAGGAGAGCTGTGCGCCAGGTACCATGTGACGGTGATTTCCGATGAGATCCACTGCGATCTGACGGACCCGGGCCGAAGCTATGTGCCCTTTGCGTCGGTATCGGAGACCTGCAGAAGGATAAGCGTCACCTGCATGGCTCCTACGAAGGCCTTCAACCTGGCCGGTCTTCAGACGGCGGCGGTGGCGGCAGCCGATGAGACGCTGCGCCACAAGGTCTGGCGGGGGCTGAACACCGACGAGGTGGCAGAGCCCAACGCGTTCGCCGTGGACGCGGCAGTGACGGCTTTCACGGAAGGGGAACCCTGGCTGGAAGAGCTGAGGGAGTATCTGTACGGGAATAAGGCACTGGTAAGAGATTTCATAGAGAAGGAGTTTCCGCGGATTCATGTGGTACCCTCGGAGGCAACCTATCTTCTGTGGTTGGACTGCAGCAGGTTACTGAACAAAGATATTCTGAGTACGGAAGCCGCGGACTTGGCAGGAGCGGACGCGGCCGGAGCGGCAGCGGAATGCGCAGAGATGAAAAGAAAAGTGCTCTGGACATCCGCGGACCTGGCCCGGTTCATCCGCGAGAGAACCGGCCTGTACCTGTCGGAGGGCGGCCAGTTTGGCGGCAACGGCAGCCAGTTCCTGCGCATGAATACAGCCTGCCCGAAGGCGGTTCTGGAGGACGGCCTTCGGCGGCTGAAAGAAGGGCTGAAGCTTTTTCAGGATTGAAGTTATAAAAATAACGGCAGCGGGGTCAGGTGTTGAGCACTTTGGTCTGATACGCTTCCGGGCTTATCTGCACGTCAGGCCCGCAGACCACGTCCTTCAGCTGATCGCAGCCGCCGAAGACCCAGGCGTATATTTTCTTCATGCCGGCTCCGCAGACCACCTTCTTCAGATTTTTGCAGTCTTTGAAGGCGAAGGGCGGAAGGCTGGCCAGTTTGTCCGGCAGGACGATCTCCTCCAGTCCGCAGCGCACGAAGGTATAGCCCCACAGGCTGGTGAGGCTGGCGGGCAGATCCAGATGGCGCAGATTGACGCAGCCGTCAAACAAAAATTCTCCCATATCTGTAATCGTATCCGGTATATGGACAGCGGTAATCTCCGCATGTCCGCTGAACAGACTGTCAAAAAGGACAGTTACGGGAATGTCGTTGTGGGATGCGGGGATAATCACCTCTGCCTCGTCTCCCTGATATCCTGTGACGCAGTAGCTGCCGTTTTCCATCAATTTGTAAGTAAATTCCTGCATGAACGCATTCCTCCCCATAGTTTGTGATTGAGCCGTGATTTGTGATTGAATTGTGATGATCCTGTTCCCTGTCTTATAAAAGACTTTCCTCAAGGATATTTTTGTAAAAAGCTTTTCCTGAAAGATATTGTACAGAAAAGAAAGCGGATAGTCAATCGATTGTTATTTCACATGCAGAAAAGTATTGACACTACGTCAGAATGAATATATAATTGGAGATGACACGATGTCAGAATACTGAAGGGAGCGTATTATGCCGAAGGGATCGCCGGAACTTACCAATGCCCGCAGGGAGGAGATCATCAATGCCTGCGAAAAGCTTTATCAGACCATGAGTTTTAAGGAAATCACCATCAAGGAAATCGGGAGCGTCACCAGCTTTACCCGAACCTCCATCTATAACTATTTTCAGACAAAGGAAGAGATTTTTCTGGCTCTGCTGAAGCGGGAATATGAGCTGTGGATCGCCTCTTTGAAGCAGACTATGGAGCAGAAGGAGCAGATGACGAAGGATGAGTTTTCGGATATGCTGGCCCATTCCCTGGAGGAGCGCGCCCAGCTTCTGAAGATTATGTCCATGAACCATTACGATATGGAAACCGGCAGCCGCCCGGAACATCTGGCAGAGTTCAAGGTGGTGTACGGCGAATCGCTCCGCACGGTCAGGTCCGGACTGGACCGGTATTTTCCCGATATGACCGTTTTGGAAAAGCAGAATTTTATCTACACATTTTTCCCATTTATGTTCGGCATCTATCCCTACACTTTTGTCACGGAGAAGCAGCGGACGGCCATGGAAGAAGCTGGCGTCAACTATGCGTTTATGACGATTTATGAACTCACCTTCAACTGTGTGAGGAAATTGCTGTAAAAGGGCAGGGCCGCGCGCAGGGAATGTTAAGACACCGCCGGAAACGAAGAAATGAAAAATCTATTTATCAAGGAGGATATATCAAATGAAGGAAAAGATTACACAGACCGCAGGAAGAGCGCAGCTGGGAGAATTCGCGCCGGATTTCGCTCATTACAACGACGACGTTCTCTTTGGAGAGAACTGGAACAATCAGGACATTGATCTGAAGACCCGCTGTATCCTTACAGTGGTGGCGTTAATGTCGTCCGGCATCACGGATTCCTCGCTGACCTACCATCTGGAGAACGCCAAGGCCCATGGGGTGACTAGGGCGGAGATTGCCGCCATCGTGACCCATGTGGGATTTTATGTGGGCTGGCCCAAGGCCTGGGCCGTATTCCGTCTGGCCAAAGAGGTATGGACGGAGGCGGATTCCCCGGAGGACGCGAAAGCCGCCCACGCCGCCCAGATGGTATTTCCCATCGGAGCGCCCAATGACGCTTTCGCCCAGTATTTTATCGGGCAGAGCTATCTGGCTCCGGTGTCGAAGGAGCAGGTGGGCATTTTCAATGTGACCTTTGAGCCGGGCTGCCGGAACAACTGGCATATTCATCATGCTGATAAAGGCGGCGGACAGATTCTCGTCTGCGTGGCCGGACGGGGCTACTATCAGGAATGGGGCAAGGAGGCCGTGGAGATGAGGCCCGGGGACTGCATCAATATCCCGGCAGGCGTTAAGCACTGGCACGGCGCGGCGCCGGACAGCTGGTTCTCCCATCTGGCGATAGAGGTGCCGGGGGAGAACGGCAGCAACGAGTGGCTGGAGCCGGTAGACGATAATCAGTACGGAGGTTTGAAATAGCCGGCAGAAGATGGCACGGCGGTTTAAACAGCCGGCAGACATAAGCAGTATGGAGGTTTGAAATAAGATGAAGAAATTAGGGTTCGGGTTGATGAGGATGCCTCAGCTGGATCCCAATAACGCCGCGGACGTGGATATTGAGCAGGTAAAAAAAATGGTGGATCTGTTTATGGCGAAAGGTTTTACCTATTTTGATACTGCATGGATGTATAACGGTTTCGCCAGTGAAAATGTGGCTAAGGCCGTCCTGGTGGACCGCTACCCCAGGGACAGTTTCACTCTGGCAACCAAGCTTCACGCCGGTTTTTTTAACTCCCTTGAGGATCGGGACAAGGTGTTTAACGCTCAGCTGGAGAAGACCGGCGCAGGATATTTCGATTACTATCTGCTTCACGGCGTTGAAGCGGCCATGTATCCTAAGTACGAGCAGTTTGACTGTTTCAACTGGCTGCTGGACAAAAAGGCGAAGGGTCTTGTGAAGCATGTGGGATTCTCTTTCCATGACACGCCCCAGCTTCTGGATGAAATTCTGACAAAGCATCCGGAGATGGAGTTCGTACAGCTTCAGGTCAACTATCTGGACTGGGAGAGCCAGTGGGTGCATTCCCGCGGCTGCTATGAGATGGCGAGAAAGCATAACAAACCGGTGATCGTCATGGAGCCGGTGAAGGGCGGAACTTTAGCGCATGTTCCGCCGGAGGCGGAGAAGCTGTTTAAGGAGTACGATCCCAACCGGAGCGTACCCAGCTGGGCTATCCGCTTTGCCGCCAGCCTGTCGGGGGTGATGGTGGTGCTTTCCGGTATGTCAAGTATTGCCCAGATGAAAGACAATCTGAGTTTTATGGAGGAGTTTGTTCCCCTGACGGAAGAGGAGAGGGCTCTTTGTTTCCGTGCGGCGGACATCATCAACGGGCAGATTGCCGTTCCCTGTACGGGCTGTTCCTACTGCACGGAGGGCTGTCCCATGCACATCGCCATTCCCCAGTATTTTTCCCTGTACAATGAGGATATGCGGGAGCGTCTGGAGGAGAAGGGCTGGACGGTGAATTATACCAATTATGAGATACTGAACGATAAGTTCGGCAAGGCGTCCGACTGCATCGGCTGCGGCCAGTGTGAGGGCGTCTGTCCCCAGCATCTGCCGGTGATTGAGAACCTGAAGAAGGTTGCGGAGCATTACGGGAAGTAAAGGCGGTAGAAGGAACATATAAATAGAATAAGAATTTTTAAAAGCACCTTGCAAAGCAGATGTAATCTAATTATAAGAATTATTAGATTAGATTGAATTAAATTAGATTAGATTGGAAGCTGGAGGGGCGTCAATGCTTATTGAGAGCAAAACAGTTGAGCTTAAGCGGGAGTATACGGAGGATATCAAAAAACGGTTGTGACCTTCGCAAACTGTGACGGAGGCACGGTTTATATTGGAATAAACGACGACAGTTCGGTTTGCGGAGTGCCGGATGCGGATGCCGCGATGCTTCGCGTGACAAACGCCTTTCGTGACGCCAAAAGAACGGCTTTTTGGAGAAAAGAGGCACAGCAAAAAACCTGCGCTACTATTTAGCAGAGTAAACTAGCATTCGATCTAAAAGAGGCTTTTCGGAGCCTCTTTTTTGGTGTCAAAAAATATATCCGTAAATCATGGCGGCCCTATACTCATGGTCATAGCGTGGGCAGGGCTGCTTTTTTTATGATCGTCTTTTTCTCGGCTGTCACGTCTGTGATATTTTGTAAATTTTTTTTTCAAAACCATAGCAGTTTGTGTGGGGGTATATTTCCATTCTATATATAGAGGGCGCGATTACCTGAAGCACAAGGAGGGGTGTCCTCCTACCCGCTCTATGTTTTGGTTCGCGCCTTTCTCTGGTTGATTTGATTATGAGAAGGAGCGTGTATAGCCATGAAACGCCTGAGGTGCAGACAGACCCGTACGGTAATATCATTGACTGGGATACGTCCGGGAACGGCGACGAGGATACGGCAGGACTTGAGACTGAGGTTGACCTGATGGTTCCCCGACATATTCGCCGGAGGAGCAGAAAAGCGTAGCGGCGATCATCGGCACAAAGTTCGCCAAGAATGAAGAGACAGGCTTTGTCAGGGTCACATGTGATCTGGGGGATGATTGGGCAGGCTATAATGTCCGTGTGGTGGTCTATGATAAAGACTTCGGCCAATATCTTATCTATGAAATTCTATTTACCATTTTTATAAAAATCTTGATTTTGGAAAATAAATTGGGTATAATAGAGTTGGGGGGGTGCGCCAGTTCGGCGCTTGAAATATAGGCAGGTGAAAGCCCTGTCCCGGTAAAGTTTAGCGAACAGCCGGTACA
>CANQRW010000051.1 GCA_947626365.1 uncultured Lachnospiraceae bacterium | reverse complement strand
TGAGACTTGTCAGGGGAAGAAAAAAGTTTGTGAAATGCAAATTTACCTCTTGACAAAAGTCACTTCATAACAGAAGGAATAGATCAAGATGATTGAGCCAACAGTGAGTATAATTGTTCCAGTATATAAAGTTGAAGCATATCTAGATCGCTGCATTCATTCTATATTAAATCAGACATTTGAAAACTTTGAAATGATTCTTGTAGATGACGGGTCGTCGGATAATTGCCCTCGGATGTGTGATAAATGGGCAGAAAAGGACAGCAGGATTAAAGTTATCCATAAAGAAAATGGCGGGTTAAGTTCAGCCAGAAATGCAGGACTGGATATTGCAAGTGGAAAATATATTAGTTTTGTTGATTCAGATGATTGGCTATATCCCAACTGTATCGAAGAGCTGGTAAAACGAGCTAAACTGACAGATGCAGATATTGTTGAATCAGGATATTGTAGAATATATGATAACGGAAAGAAGAGGATCATTACAGAGAAGGAAAAAGAACTGGATCAAAAAAACGCATACGCAAGAATGTTTAGAAGTCGAGGAGAAAGGGTAAATTATTATGCGTGGGGAAGGGTTTATAAAAAAAATATAATTAAGACATATCGTTTCCCAGAAGGTATGCAATTTGAAGATTTGCATTTTAATTATTATGTAATGAAAAATGTACATAAATATGTGGTCATATCGTCGCCACTCTATTATTATTTTATGAATCAAAGTGGAATTACAAGAGGTGGATTGACCGAGAAAGATTTTCAAATATTTCGAATATGGAATAATATATGGGAAGATGGGAAAAGATGTCATTTTACGGATGAGATGATGTATTACATTAAAATGAATTATAAACGTTCTTATATGGGAATGTTATGTAAATACTGCTATTTTGGTTCAAGCGGATTAAAAAATGAAAAGAATACAGTTTATTTTTTACAAGATAAAGTTCGTGAATATAGAGGAGAATTGCTAAGATGGAGAATGTCTTTGCTAAAAAAGATGATTCTACTGCTTTTGAGTGTCAATTATCATCTTGTGAAGTGGCCAGTCCGATTATTACAAAATATAAAACTATTAAAATAGGTTATGTTCCAAAATATAATATTTTTTTGAATCATGTGTTATTTTGTTATCTATATTTTATAAATGGCCTTTTATATACAATGCCGATACCAAATATATGGTTTGCTTCTAAAGCATCAAAAGTATTTTTTTTATGGGGTTGTGCACTTCTTGCCATAGATTTTATGACACAGCAGATTGGTATGAAAGCTTATAATGCCAAGATGTTATTTATATTTATACTGTTAGAATTGGTCTCGGTTATAATCAACTTTAATGGGAATTTATACAGGGGGATACAAGATCTAATATATAATAGTATTTTCTTTTTTATATTATACAGTGTTTTGATTGATAGAACATACGATAAACAGAGGGAAATTATATATAATTTTAATAATATTTTAATTTTTATACTTTTTGTTGCAAATATTATATCTATTATAATGTTCTTTATGAAAGTATCATTTTCGTATGAATATCGGGGTATAGTATATCATATAGGCATTTATTCTAGACGACTAAGTGGTATAGTTGGCGCAAATTCAGGATCCTTATTAGGAATTTTATCTGTTGTTGCTTCTGCGGTAAATAAACAGATAAAAAACAATAGAATTTTTAAATGGATTTATAGAAGCAATATTTTAGTACAATTTATTTTTCTTAGTTTATCTGGTTCTAGAGGTGGGTTTGTTACTCTGTTTGTGATTTTGGGTGTATATTTATTGTTTTATAAATACAAAAGATATAAAAGAACATTCTATTATATTGTACCGTGTGTAGCCATAATACTATTTTGGTTAATAGTGGGGGCGATAGGTACATATAAATGTTCAACTATAATTGGTGAAAAACTAACTGAATTTGCAAACTCAACGAATAATATCATTTCGAAAGAAGAACAAAATTCAATGTTTCAGATTCAGAAGGTCACTTTGGAAAAAGCGGTGGATCGTTCAAAAAGAGAAGCAGATATTACGACAGGGCGTAAAGATATGTGGACAGCAGCACTAAAGGTTTTTCCAAGATATGCAGTATTTGGGTTTAGTAATGCCAGGCTTGTTGATCAAATGGGTAATGTTTATGTGGATTTGCCAAAAGATTATTTGAATGAGACTGATATGAAAGCTTTAAAGCAGGCCAATGGATACCTTCATAATAATTACATTCAAATTCTTCTATCTGTGGGTATATTAGGATTTTGGTTAATTGGAATATTCATTATGGCTGCTTTGATTAGATGGTATAAATTGATTGTATCGATAGATGAAATGAATCAAAAACTATTTCTTGTTTTGCTTTTTTGCGTGTTGATTGGCCTGATGGTAAATTGCTTCTTTGAATCACATTTACTATTTCATCAAGGGGACTCTATAGGGATTATTTTTTGGTTTTATTTAGGAATTGTTAATATATTGAGCAAGGAGAAACCGTTAAATAATGTCAGATAATATATTTGTTTGTTACACACCTTTGCAAATTTTCAATTCAATCAATATTGTATATCATAATATTAACCAAACAAGAGGGAACTCAGATATCTTAATTGAGACTAGCTTTTTAGGTGCAAAAAGGATTGCAGAGAATTTAAGAGAAAGCGGTTTGTTTACGGATGTTATTCTGTTTTCTAATTACAAGTCAAGAAATAAAATCATCCATAAAATTCTTACGTTGACTGGTTTTATATCTACACATGTTTCTTTATACTATATTTATAGGTTAAAAAAACTGAAGAATAAAAAATATAAATATGTATATTCCAGTGTATTGCCGGTTTTAATTTTCAATTTGAAAAATTTTTTTAATATTGAAGCAGTTAATCTGTTTGAAGATGGATTATACTCTTATTTGCTTTTCCCATATAAACAAATACCAATGTCCTGTAAGGTGATTGATCGTATTGCAAATATCTCGCGAAGAAAACTAACTATAGGGGATTTTTTCCTATATGTACCTGAATTCTTCCAAGGGGAAAACAATAAGGAAATACGGCCATTGCCAGTAATCAAAAGCAATGCCGCATATTTGGAAATTTGTAAAAAGATTTTTGGCTACAAGAGGAATAACTTATATTATGATCATAATTTTATCTATTTGAGAACAATAACTTCGGAAATACATGGATTGAAGCAATTGGATGAAGAAACATTCTTTATTGATGAAATATACTCCCGAATGCTAATACGGTCTCATCCCAGAGAATCTCATGAGAAAAATAGTCGTGTAATAAAAGATGAAATAAATAATTTGTGGGAATTAGAAGTTTTGCATAGTGTTTCAAATAATCATGTTTTAATAAGCTATTTTTCAACAGCACAATTTATTCCCAAAATATTATGTAATACTGAACCGTATTTAATCTTCACATACAAAATATGGAAAATGAAACCCGATTCGGAATATTTAAGAATGGATAAATTGATAAATAGACTAAGAAAGGCGTATACGCAGCCTGATAAAATTTATGTTCCAGAATCTATGGATGTTTACTATAAGTGTATTATGATGCTAAATAAATCTATAAAGGAAAAATGCTTATAACAAATAATATCACGAGGAAACCAATGGTATTGCGTGCTATAAATGAAACGAATCTTATTTAGGGAAAATGATAAGTAAAGATGCTTAAAAGAGTTATAATAAGGTTTACAAAAAGCAGTTTGACAAAGTCGGTGGTAATATATACTTTTTCTTCTTTTTTAAATTCTGCAACCCCATTCCTTCTTCTTCCGGTGTTAACAAGACTATTAACTGCAGAAGAATATGGAATCTTATCAATGTTTAATGCTACATCTAGTTTTTTTGTACCATTCGTGGGTATGAGCGTAAGTACTGCAATATTACGGAAAGTTGCGGATGGTAATGTCAAAGAAGGAAAAGAATATATCTATAACTGCCTTATAGTAGTTGTTGGCTGTACGCTTACGGTTTCAATTATCATACTATTGTTGTCAAGATCAATAAGCAAATGGACAGAAATACCTCGTGGATTTTTCCCTTTTTTAATAATATATACTACATCGGTATGTATATGCAATGCTACACAGAGCTTGTTTCAGATACAAGAAAAAGTAAAGAACTATACGATTTTCCAGAATCTAGGCACGCTATTTAATTTATTATTATCAATTGTACTAGTAGTTATTTTTAAAATGTCGTTAAAGGGAAGAATATATGGACTAACTCTTTCTAAATTGTTTTTTGCACTAATAGGATTAGCAATTATTTCTTGGTATGTTGGCGATAACAGAGTATTTCGCCTTACTTACATTAAGGATGTGCTGCTTAATTTTGGATTACCAATGATTCCTACGGAAATTAAAACAACTATTTTAACATATACAGATAAATTGTTTGTAACCAATATGGTAAGTATAGGTGCCACAGGTATATATGCTGTTGGAAATCAATTTTCAATGCCATTATTGATTTTAGCTCAGGCGTTCAATCTGGCATTTGTCCCTTGGCTATTTAAAAAGCTTGGAGAGGCTCGTTATGAAGAAAAAATAAAAATTGTGAAACTTACATACGCTTATTTTGTGATCGCTTTATCACTCGCAGTTCTGTGGACATTTATTTCCCAATTCTTTCTTGCCTATATAGCAGGAAAAGAATATAGTGGGGCAACCGCATATGTTTTCTGGCTATCGCTCGGGTATGCGTTTACAGGAATGCATATGATGGTGGTGAATTATATATATTATGCTAAAAAATTAAGATTATATGCTATCGTAACAGCCATGGTTATTTTTTCAAATATAGTGCTTAATTATATTTTGATTAACTCTATGGGGAGCGTTGGCGCAGCTATTGCTACATGCATAGCAAACGCTATCAGCTTTATACTAACATGGATATTATCTGCACATGTTTGTGAAATGCCTTGGAGCTTGAAATCTATTTAGAGTTAGGAAAGGAGAGGCAGAGATATATGGGCAAATTATTAATATCTGATAACCAAGAATGGTTTGACGCACTTAAAGGAGTATATGAAAAGACAGGTTTTTCTGTTGCGTGGGAGACTAATAAAATTGTTGCGTATCAAAAAATGAATGTAAAAAATGAAAACTGCCTGTGTGAAGGTGATAATGCTGTTATTTGTGTCGGGACATGGGCATATCGGGGAAGTGTAGGTAAGAAGGGATTACAAAAACTGTTTGATGATACGATCAATAATTATCTGAAGATTGAGGAGGTTAGAAGGCAGCTTATCGGAACATATTGTACTGTGATTAAGATTGGGAGTATGGTGCGAGTCTTCGTAGATGAGACGCACACTTATTCCATGTATTATGCTCAAACAAAAGACGGATTCATAGTAACAAACACATATTATCATATTCAAAAATATATTCACAGTGCTATTGATAAGAATATTCTCCATGTCTCTCTTGCAATAACTGGTTTATCATCAAATAAAACAGTATTTAAAGATATTAAAAGATTATTTGAGAACGAAATTATTGAAATAAATCTGGAGAAAAGAAGTTTTAACATTGTTTCTTGCCCATTAAATGACTACAGTTATGATTTAAGTACAAAATGTAAGGCGTTAAATTCTCTTGAAGATACAATAACAGGAGTAGCTAAGGCATTAAATAAAAATGCGAAAAAGAAGATTATATTTGCCACCGGCGGCCTAGATTCGAGACTTAAACTTGCACTGGATTGTCATATGGGATACACAAAAGAGGATCTTCATTTGGCTTATTGGGGAGGGAATAACATTATCACGAATGGTACAGAAAATGATCGTAAGATTAATGAGATGTTAGCAGAGAAAATTGGCTGCGGAACAGAGTATATTGAATTGACAGAAAAGTTCAAGAATGCGATCGAATCAATTAATGTTTCAGAAGCTGATAGATATGGTGAATATTTAAAAATTTATGCGCATGACCGTACATGGCTGGGATTATTTGAAAATATTTATAGAAAAGCTCCTGAAATCGAGGAGATTGTTCTAGGATATGATCCAGATGTACTCCGTGAAATGACAGAAATAGAAGCTGGGTATGATAAGCCGTATGACTTGGAGAAACTGATTGATGCAGCTTTTTTGCGCTCTGGTCTTGTAGGTAGAATCTTTGATGAAGCAGATGATATAAAGTGCTGGATAAAGCAGGATATACACAAGACGATTCAAGGCATGGAACAAGAAGATTTAAGTATTGCAGAAGCGGTTAATGTTTTTAACTATGCTAGACTTGATATGGGTAGTACTTTGATAAACTTCATAAACCAATATTATTTTTGCTGCAATCTTATGTATACAAAGCCCGTGTGGGATATTGCATGGAAAGTTTCATATGAATACAAAAAGAATAGTCAGTTAGCAATTGGTCTTATAGAACGATGGAAGCCAGATTTGCTCGATATTCCTGTATTCTCACATCATCATTTTATGATTGTGAAAAAAGGTGAGTTGTTGAATACTAGAAAGAATGCATTCCTGTTATGGCTAAGACCCAAAATCATTAATTCCAAGATTTACACTGTTATTTGGCTGAACTTTTTTCAAAGCAAGTTCTTGAGAAACCTCACCGAAGAAAATGACCAATCGGTCCTTGAACAATGCATAGATTATTTAAAAAATGATGAAATAATGACGGAATTTGGATTAAAAGTAAAAGAAAATGTGGTTCGCAAAGAGTTCGATCTTGCAGCTTTAGGGACGGCGGTTGCTTATTTAAAATTCTGTGCATTATGCCGAATAGAAAGGGAAGAAGAAAATCAAGCAAAATAGAGTTTGACCATTTGTGTAGGGGTGTAGAACAAGGCATAATATAAAAGATGAAACCTTAGAAGAGTATAGTAAGTGATAAGTCGGTTCTTGCTTAGATAATTTGCCAGATTAATGATTTGTGAGAACATATCATATTTTTATCGGGAAAAATCTAAGAGTTGTTTCTGAAAATTAAAAAATTTTTTCCAAATAACGTATTTATTTGTAATAGCGAATTCGGACGCAATGAATGCAAAAAATAATAGAAATAGAAAACGGAGGTATCATTTATGCAAGAGTTCTCAATTGGTAAGAAAACAATTGGTTCATGCCATCCTGTGTATATTATTGCGGAAGCCTGCGATAATCATATGGGAGATGTGGAAGTGGCCAAGGAAATGTGCCGTCAAGCAAAGCTTGCTGGATGTGACTGCATAAAATTTCAGCATCATCTGCCAGATGAAGAAATGTTGAAAGATGTTCCAATGTCGTCAAATTTTGATATACCTTTATATGATTTCTTAAAAAAGCATGCGTTAACATTGGAACAACACTTAGAAATAAAGGAATTCTGCGAAAAAATAGGGATCCAGTATTTATGTACACCGTTTAGTTTAAAAGCAGCCTATGAATTAAATGATATAGGTGTTTGCGCATTCAAGATAGGATCTGGAGAGATGACAGACATTCCTACTCTGCTTAAGATTGCGGAATTGGGGAAGCCAATGATAATTTCTACGGGAATGTCTACAATGGAGGAAATAGACAGGACATATCAAGCATTGAAAAGTACAGGGGTAAGATTTGCTTTAATGAACTGTCTTTCCGAATATCCGCCGAAGTACGAAGATGTAAATTTGAATGTAATTGTTAAAATGAAGGAGAGATACCCGGAAGCTATTGTTGGTCATTCCGATCATACACCAGACCTTTACACCTGTTATGCAGCGGTTGCGTTGGGAGCAAATATTATTGAAAAACATGTTATCATAAGTAAACAGACTCCTGGGCCAGATCAAAGTGTATCCATTGATTTTCATGACCTATACTGCCTGGTAGACGGAATTAGAAAAATTGAATCAGCAATGGGTACAGAAAAAAAGATTCACGTCAGAGAAAAAGACATCAGGGCGTGGGCTTTCCGAAGCATCGTATCTGTCTGTGAGATAAAGAAAGGACAGCGAATTAAGCCAAATATGATTTGGTCAAAGCGGCCAGGAACAGGGATACCATCTTATCAAATGGATCAGGTACTTGGAAAGAAGGCGGCAAGAGATATTGAAGCAAATGTATTGTTGCGATGGGAAGACTTAGAAGACTGAAAGAAGGGTATGCTTATATATGAAAAAGATAATGATAATTACAGGTTCGCGAGGAGAATGGGGATATATTCGACCACTCTTACGGCTGATGTCCAAGCGAAAAGATGTAAAGCCGATTCTTGTTGTAACGAACATGCATCTTCTTCCATCTTTTGGAAGTTCCTATAAGGAGATAGAAAAAGATGGGTTCCATATTGATTATAAGATACATATGTCTTTGGACGGATACAGTCATTATACTCAGGCAAAATCCCTGGGTATTTTTTTGACTAGTCTTCCGGATATAATTGAGAATGAGAAACCAGATTGGGTTCTTTTGGCTGGTGATAGAGGAGAGCAGCTTATGGGGGCTATTGCCGCTGCGTATACGTATACGCCTGTTGCACACATACAAGCAGGAGAACTGTCGGGGAATATTGATGGCATGACCAGGCATGCTATTGGTAAATTTGTGCATATGCATTTTGCGGCGAATCAGGATGCGGCAGAACGGCTTATCCGCTTAGGAGAGGAGCCATTTCGGGTTTTTAATGTTGGGGCTCCTCAGATTGATGAAATGACTGGAGCACAATATACTTCATTGGGAGATATTGAAAAGAAGTTATCAATCAGTTTGTCAGAGGGATATTTGTTAACGGTTTTGCACCCGGTTACAGAAGAGGCAGATAAGGCAGGGTTTCAGGCGGAGATTTTTGTAAAAGCATTAAATAAAGTCATGTTTCCTAAGATAGTTATTTTGCCAAACAATGATGCTGGTTCAAATAGTGTGAGATGGGCGATAGAAAGATTTAGGGAAGGGGAATATTACCTCTATTCAAATTTAAAGCGGGAAGACTATTTAGGACTTCTAAAGAACTGTAAATGTATCGTTGGAAATTCCAGTTCTGGATTATTGGAGGCACCAACATTTAAAATTCCTGCAATTAATGTTGGAAGAAGACAGAATAATAGATTTAGGGGTATCAATGTGATAGATGTCCCATTCGAAGAAAAAGCAATTATTAATGCAATAGAAAAAGGAATGTCAAAAGAGTTTAAAGATTATCTTGAATTAAATTGCGTGAATCCATATGGAGACGGGCATTCATCAGAAAAAATTTTGGAATTATTGATGAGTACGCATGTGACAGAAAAGTGGTTGGTAAAAAACTTGACATATTAAGAAAGGAAAAGTATGGAAAAACATATTGTCAGCGATGATTATACGATTAAAGAGGTAATGGAACATTTTGAGGTGAATCATGATAGAGTGGCTGTTATCATAAATGATGATAGGAAAGTAATAGGTATAGTCAGTCAGGGAGATATTATACGTGCTATAGCTTCAGGAATCAGTTTGTATACAAGTATTCAAAAAATTATTCAGCCTTCTTTTTTATATTTGAAAGAACGGAATATGGAGAAGGCATATGAATTGTTTAAAAAGAAAAAGATTACATTGATTCCGATTGTAGATGAGAAGTTTAATTTAACAGGTATTGTAAATCTTGATGATGTCTATGATTATCTGGATCGAAGAATAGCTGAGGAGGAATTATAATGAGAAAATTGGTTGTGATTCCGGCAAGAGGCGGTTCGAAGGGCATACCACTAAAAAATATTTATCCGATTAATGGGAAACCGCTGATTGAATATACATTAGATATTTTGTCCGAACTTAATATTGAAGGTGACGTTGTAGTTAGTACGGATTCTGCGGCTATTTCAGAAATAGTTAAAAAATATCCTAGCGTTATGGTTATCAGGCGTCCGGATGAGATATCACAGGATTTATCTCGTACAGAAGATGCCTTGTTACATGCATTGGATTATATGTGGGAGAACTATACCCGAGATTATGATTATGTTGTTACAATGCAGGCAACTTCTCCATTGAGAAAAATTCAAACAGTTCAAGCATTCTTAAATGAATTCGAAAAAAATATAAATAAATATGATGCGCAACTTACATTAACAGAAACAAGAGCCGATTATTGGTTAAGGGATATTACCGGTGGTTATGAAAGGTTATTTCCGAATGCTCCGCGCAGAAGACAGGATCGAGATCCATTATATATAGAAAATAGTATGCTTTATGCGACAACGGTTTCATCATTAAAAGCGACTTATTCAGTGCTTGGGACAAATGTAAATGGGTTTGTTATATCTGAAGAAGAAGCTGTTGATATAAATAATAGAGAGGATATATTTTTGACCGAAATGTATTTGGAGTTTAGAAGGGGTACGTTGTAGTAGTATTGATTATTTTGAGAATAAAGGATTAAGGATAATAGACTGGGGGATTGAAGTTATTTATGCACATACTACTGCAATTTCCATTCGACAGTCAGCTTCTCCTGCGTAAACGCAAGTCGATTAAAAAAGAACTGCTGGCGTCGCCAGGACTTATGGAAAAACATATCGCTATTCTGGGTGGCTCTACCGCCCACGACATCAAAGACATGCTGGAACTCTTCCTTCTGGATCAGGGTATCCTGCCTGTCTTTTTTGAATCCGAGTATAATCAGTACTGGCAGGACGCCATGTTTGGCAATCCGGAACTGGAAGAGCTGAGGCCGGATATCATCTTTATCCATACATCCAACAGGAACATCACCGGCTTTCCGGATCTGGAGGACAGCGCAGAAGCGGTGGACAGCCTTCTGGAGCAGGAGTACCAGCACTTCGAGGTCATGTGGGACAAGCTCCGCGAGGCCTATCACTGTCCCATCATCCAGAACAACTTTGAGTACCCATTCTACCGGCTTCTGGGTAATCGGGATGTTAGCGACATCCATGGCAGGACGAATTTCATCACACGGCTGAACCAGAGATTCTATGAGTATGCCCAGGCTCATGAGCAGTTCTACATCCATGACATCAATTACCTGGCGGCGGATTACGGCCTGGAGAAATGGTCCGATCCGTTCTATTGGCATATGTACAAATACTGCTGCTGTATGGACGCGATTCCCCGTCTGGCGTTCAGCGTGAGCAATATAATAAAGTCGCTTTTCGGCAAGAATAAGAAGGCATTCGCGTTGGATCTGGATAATACGCTGTGGGGCGGTATCGTTGGGGACGACGGTGTAGAGAACCTGGCCATCGGGCCGGAGACATCCATGGGGCAGGTCTACACGGAGTTCCAGCAGTATCTGAAGGCTCATAAGAAGCTAGGCGTGCTTTTGAATGTTGTTTCCAAGAATGAACATGAGAATGCCATTGCCGGCCTGAAGCATCCGGACAGTGTACTGACACCGGATGATTTTATCTCCATCAAGGCCAACTGGGAGCCGAAGAGCCGGAACCTGGTGCAGATGGCGGAGGAGCTGAGTCTCTTGCCGGAGAGTTTCGTGTTTGTGGACGACAACCCGGCGGAGCGTGCCATCATACGGCAGCAGGTACCGGGAGTCCCAGCGCCGGAGATCGGAGAGGTGGAGCACTATATCAATGTGATCGACCGCTCCGGCTTCTTCGAGGTGACGAACCTGTCGAAGGACGACTTTAAGCGGAATGAGATGTATAAGGAAAACGCCAGACGCGCCGAACTGCAGGCGAACTTTGGCAGCTATGAAGATTACCTGCTTTCGCTCAAGATGGCCGCGACGATCCGGCCGTTTGAGAGTATCTATATGTCCCGTATCGCGCAGCTTACGAATAAATCGAACCAGTTCAATCTTACTACGAAACGATACACGCAGGAAGAGATCGAGGCGGCAGCGGTGGATCCGGATACCGTCACGCTGTACGGCAGGCTGGAGGACTGCTTCGGGGATAACGGGGTAGTATCGGTGGTGATCGCCGAAGTGAAGGGAGATACGTTGGACATCATCCTGTGGCTGATGAGCTGCCGGGTACTGAAGCGGGATATGGAGTTCGCGATGATGGACGAGCTTGCGGCAAAGGCTCAGCGCCGTGGAATCAAAAAGCTGGTCGGGCATTATTACCCTACACCAAAGAATGCCATGGTGAAGGATTTTTATGCTCTGCAGGGATTCACGAAAGCGGATAAAGACGAGCAGGGAAATACCCGATGGGAGCTTGATATATCCGAAGGGTATAAGAAGAAGCAGCATGTGATCCAGGTTCAAAACTAATAAAAGGAGAGTTAAAATTATGAACAGAACAGAAATTTATGAGAAACTGACGGCGGTATTTCAGGATGTATTCGATGATGACGGCATTGAAATTAATGATAGTACGACCGCGGCTGATATCGAGGACTGGGATTCGCTGACTCATATCATGTTGCTGTCAGCGGTTGAGGATGAGTTCGGTATTAAGTTTGATATGAAAGCTGTGCAGGGGCTCAAGGACGTAGGCGCGATGGTAAATCTTATCGGAGAACTGCTTGCGTAACAGAGATTCATTATGCAGGCCTGTTTGAATTTCATAACAAGGGGATAGTCTTATGTTGATTACATCATTGCCATTTTTATTATTCTTTGCGGCAACCCTGGGGATCTATTATATCCTGCCGAAACGTTATCAGTGGGTAGGCTTGTTTGTTTTCAGTATAGCTTTTTTTCATTTTTCAGCAGCGGATTATACCATCCTCTATGCGGTGGCGGCTGTCCTGGTGACGACACTCTGCGCGGGGCGTATGGCTAAGGCCAAAACGGAGGGAAACAGCAGATCAGCGAAGAGATGGCTCGTGCTGGGGCTTGTTGTGAACCTCGGTATTCTGGCAACGCTGAAATACAGCAATTTTGTTATCCGCAATGTAAATTTTGCGGCAACCCTTGCCGGAAAACCAACGGATATCCCCCAGCTGGACCTGCTGGCGCCGCTGGGGATCAGCTTTTACACCATGTCAGTGGTGGGATATCTGCTGGATGTTTACTGGGGGATCTGCCCGGCGCAGACGAACCTGGTCAAAACGGCATTGTTCGTAGGCTACTGGCCGCAGCTCACTTCCGGTCCTATCGCAAGATACAACGAAGTCCGGGAACAGCTTTATGCGGGACATAAATTTGATTCCGGGCAGATCGCGTTTGGCATGCAGCGGATGCTGTGGGGGATCTTTAAGAAGCTTGTGATCTCCGCCCGGCTGGCCGTCGTGGTGGATACGATCTATGGAGATACTGCCACTTATGGAGGCTATTACATCTGGCTGGCGGCAGTGCTGTTCATGTTTCAATTGTATACGGATTTTTCGGGCTGTATGGATATCATTTTAGGGGCCTCGGAGTGTTATGGGATCCGGCTGCCGGAGAATTTCCGGACCCCATTCTTCTCCCGCAGCGTGCAGGAGTATTGGCAGCGCTGGCACATCACGCTGGGAGCCTGGCTGAAGGATTATATCCTTTACCCGGTGCTGCGTTCCCGCGCATGGAAGGACATGACCAAATGGATCAAGGCGCATTGGGGGAAGAAGGCGGCAAAGCAGATCCCGAGCATCCTTGGCATGCTGTGTGTATGGCTTCTGATGGGACTCTGGCATGGCGGGAGCTGGAACTATGTGCTTGGCATGGGAGTCTGGTTCTGGTTCCTTATCGCGGCAGCCCAGGTATTGGATCCGGTATTCAAGAAAGTAATTGCATTATTGAAGGTTAATACGGAGTGCTTCAGCTGGCATCTGTTCCAATCACTGAGGGTATTTACGCTGGCGATGATCGGCAACATGTTTTTCCGGCTGAATGGATTCAGGAAGACACTGCGGGTCATCAAAGCAGGACTGTTCCCCAATAATCCGGAGATTTTCTTTGACGGGTCGTTATTTAAACTGGGGCTGGATGGCCCTAATTTTATACTCATGGTGGTGAGCTTGTTTGTGCTGCTGATCGTTTCACTTCTGCAGGAGAAAGACAGCGTGCGGAAGCAGATCGCAAGGCAGAACCTGCCATTCCGTTGGATCATCTGGTATGGGCTGATCTTTGGAATCCTTATCTTTGGCATGTACGGGCCGGGGTATAATGCGGCAGATTTTATTTATCAGGGGTTCTGAGAAGGAGACAAATGAAGAAAGTATATATCTTTAAAACCATGAAAGTCATAGTTTTTCTTTTGGGATTTTATGTCCAGTTCTCTTATGTTTCACATGTTCTGGTTGGAGATACGGGGTACAATTTTCAACAATCTGCCGGCTTTTTTGAAGAACCGAAAGATTCGTTGGATGCTGTATATATTGGTGCCAGCCCGACATTTACCAGTTGGGTGGCTCCATTGGCTTATAAAAAATATGGGATTACTATGCGCACTTTTGCAAATAACGCGCAACCATTTATCAGCGCAGAAAATCTTCTTAAAATTGCGAGAAAGAGACAGTCTAATGCCGTTTATCTGATTGCAATCAATGGTCTATATGAAAAAAATGAGCTATCAGTTGAAACAGCTCATAGAACAACGGATTTTTTACCACATTCCTTGGAACGTGCTTTTTTGATTTATACATTATGTCATGGATTTCAATATTCATTAGATGAGTATTTTGAGTTGCTTTTTCCAATAATACGGTATCATTCAAGATGGAATTCTTTATCAGCATATTTTTTTCATCGGGATTATGAGAGAACTAAAGGTGGATTTACCTCATCTACTTTTTTAAATGAAGTGGAAAATATCGCGGACTATTATTGTGCAACAACTGATAGGGAACCTTTGCCAGGATTTACACAAGATGCGTTGGTTAAATTGCTTGCTTATTGCAAGAATGAAAATGTCAAGGTAGTGTTTGTTTTATCGGCACAATACCGGAATGCACAGACTGTAAAGTGGTATAACACCATCATTGATGAAGTAAAAAAGTATAATTATCCAATAATTAATGAAATGTCAGATTTTGATGAGATTGGGTTGGATGATAAAACTGATTTTTACAATGATTGTCATACCAACATTCACGGGGCCTTGAAAATTACAGATTACCTTGCCCAATACCTTATTGATAATTATGGTTTTGAGGATAAGCGGGGGGGTACCGAATACGCCGACTGGGACGAGGCATATGAGAAATATATTGAGATTGTGCGACCGTATCTAACGGAAGAAGAGTTGGAGTGGCTGCAATAGCTTTTTGGAGGACAACCAATGAACATTTTATCCTTATCCGGTCTTATCCCGGAACAGATTTGTGATACCATACGTTTCTTTGGCTATGATGGCCAGCAGCGGATCTCCCATTACTGCCGATACGCGTCAGATTATATCTCACAGATATTGGAAGATCCGGAGATAGACGGCGCGGTGTTCCCCCGCACCTGTGACAGCAGCCGCACGATCGCCAGTTACCTGGAAGAGTGCGGTAAATTTGTCTATTCATTCCATATCCCTGCCAGGCAGGACAGGGCGGCGGTCTCCTATCTGGCAGACAGTCTCCGCCGATACAAAACTGCTGTCGAGCAGCACTATGGGACCGGACTTACCGACGTTATGGAGCGGACAAGTCTTGTGAACGAGCGGAACCGGGCGCTCAGAGGATCTTATGAACACCTGCCGGAACTGAGTTACAGCGCCTATCTTGACATGGTCCATGGGCTGCTGCGGAAGCCGCTGCGGGAGCAGCGGGTATCGGATGATCTGCCTTCATGTCCCTGCCCCGATGGCCCGAAGGTCTTCGTGGCTGGCTCCACCCAGACCGGGAGCGGCATCGCCCGGCAGATCGAAGCCGCAGGCCTACATATCGTCGGGGACCGGCTGTCGGAATCCCACAGGCTGGTCTCGTCCCCGGAAATCCCGTTGGAAGGGGATATTTTTGAGAACATTGCCCTAAGTATGCTTTCTTCCATGCCGTCGCCGTCCCAGGATGATTTCTCCCGTATCCTTCGGGAAGATAGGGAGGAGCTGTTGCGCAGGCAGGCGCAGGGGGTCATCTTCATCACACAGAAATACTGCGAGCCCTATGACTACCTGTTCCCGACCTACCGGAAGATGCTGGACGGACTGGGGATCAGGAGCCTTCGGATAACGGTATCTGGCTCCCAAAGTGAAAATGAGACGGCACTTGTCGTTGAGACGTTCGCGAACATGCTGTAAGGAGGGAGAGCCATGGCACAGTTGTATCTGCAGCTTCAGGCGAAGCTGATGCGGGATTATTACAGGGATTTTACCAAGTACGCAAAGGGGAGGAAGCCGGAAAGGAAGGTAGCGTGGGTCACGGCCTTCACGCCGGTGGAGATCCTGGAAGCGCTTGATATCGAATACATCTATCCGGAAAGCTATGCCGCTGTGATCGCCGCCAGCGGAAAGGAGCAGGACCTTCTGCGGGAGAGCGAGAAGGGCGGGCTGTGCAGGGACTGCTGCGCGTACTCCGGCTGCTATAACGGGGCGCTCTCCGCCGGGACGGCGCCAAGGGGGCTGCCGCCCAGGCCGGATGTGCTGATCGCGACGAACAACCAGTGCAATACCCTGCCGGGCTGGTGGAACCTGCTGGCCCAGGATTATGATGTCCCGCTGATCGTGCTGGACTATCCCGGGGAGGGCGCGGACAGGGAGCAGGCATTTTCCTACGTGACGGCCCAGCACCGGGAACTCATCGCCCGGATGGAGGAGCTGAGCGGGAACCGGCTGGATGATGGCAGGCTGGAAAGGCTGATCCAAAACAGCAGGGACAGTGTGGCGGCGTGGAAGAAGGTCGTGGGCCTGCTTCCGGAAAAGGACATCGAGCCGACCGTCCTGTTTGACGGGATCTCCTATCTCATCACGTCCCGCTGCAAGCCGGAGACGGCGGAATTCTATACGGCGATGTATGAGTATTACGCGGCTTCCCCGGAAGCTGACCGGGGACGGAAGCCGGTCTTCTGGCTGGGCTACCCGCTGTGGTACCATCCCCAGAGGTACCTTAAGGAGCTGCTCCCGGATTACCGGGTCAGCGGGTCCAATTATGTCACCTGGTGGAGCCTGGACTATGACGGGGATGAGCCTATGGAACAGCTTTTTACGGCATACAATTATACCTTCCTGAACCTGTCGGCGGAGACAAAGCGCAGAAGGCTTCAGGACTGCATCGCTGCTTCCGGGGCGGAGGCGGCCATTTCCCTGCGGAACAAGAGCTGCAAGTGCGATTTCGTCTCGGCGAGGTATATCGGACTGCCCCAGGTGGAGCTGGAGATCGATATGATCGACCGGGAATACCTGGACATGGACCGGGCAGGAGAACTGATGGGCATCCTGAGGGAGATCCTATGAGCGGGATCGGGATCGACGCCGGCTCGACATATACGAAATACTGTATCCTGGATGAGAAGGCGCGGATAAGGGAGCTGTTTTCCGAACCGACCCCTGTACGGCAGAAGGAGTATTTTTCCCAAAAGGTCGGTATCCTCCGGGAGCGGTACGGGGATCTCCCGGTGGTAAGCTGCGGTTACGGGCGGGGGAACATCCCTGGGACCCGGACGGTCTCGGAACTGAGTGCACTGGCCATGGGGATCGGATACGGGTTCCCGGATGCGGAGACTGTGCTGGATATAGGAGGGCAGGATACGAAGCTGATCTGCCAGCGGGGAGGGAAGCTTACTTCCTTTTTCCTTAATGACAAGTGTGCGGCCGGGTGCGGGATGTTCCTTGAGAATACGCTGCACAGGTTGGGGCGGTCCTTTGAGGCCCTTGACTTAACGGACGGATGTCTACCGGGGATACGCTTTTCTTCCACCTGCGCAGTATTTGCCCAGAGTGAGATCGTGGAACGGATCGCGGAGGGCGTCCCGGAGGGAGAGATCATCAGGGCCGTGCTTGTACAGATCCTTACCCAGGCGAAGACGCTCCTGGAGAAGATGGACTGTGAGGGAATTGTACTGTCCGGCGGACTGGCACAGATCCCGGGGATGGAGGCTTTCGCCCGGACAGTCCTGGAAAAGCCTGTGGTATGCCCGGAGCATGCCCCTTATTTTTCGGCACTTGGGTGTGCCTTGATGGCAGACAGGCAAACAAAGAGAATGTAAGACTGGGTGGCCAGGAAGACAGAAGGAACGTGGGGTAAGGTGGCCAGGCAGGCAATGGGGAAATGAACCTTGGCTGGTGGCCAGGCAGACGGAAGGGATAAGAGGTAAAGAGGCCAGACAGACAACAGAACCGTCAGCTAAGGCGGCCAGGCTGATAAGAGGAATATGCGGTAAGATGGAATGAATATAAGAGATGACTGCAATTATACAAAGACCCATCAATGGATGCGGGAGGAAAACGGGACCGTCCTGGTGGGGATTACGGACTATGCCCAGTCGCAGCTGGGAGGGATCGTATTTATCAACCTTCCCGAAGTGGGAGATGTTGTGACAGCCGGGGAGCCCTTCGGGGAAGTGGAATCCACCAAGGTGGTATCGGATGTCCATTCCCCTGTCAGCGGTACAGTGAAGGCGGTCAATGAGCCTTTGGCGGATGAGCCGGAGAGGGCCAATGAAGACCCGTATGAGGCCTGGTTTATTGAAGTGGGGAATGTCACGGATACGGCGGAACTGCTGACCGCGCGGGAATACCGGGATTATCTGGGACAGCCGGATGAGAAAAAGGCCTGACAGGAAAAGATGGGGAATAGGTTAAAATGCATCGAAAGCGGAAGCCTGGACCCGTATTACAACCTGGCCCTGGAGGAACACCTGCTTTACTGCTGCCGGGAAGGGGAGAGGATCCTTTACCTGTGGCAGAATGAAAAGACGGTGGTCTTGGGACGGAACCAGGACGCGGCAAGCGAATGCCCGCTGGAGCTGCTTAAGAGAGATGGGATATGCCTGGCCCGGAGAAATTCAGGAGGCGGAGCTGTATACCATGACAGCGGGAATTTGAACTATACCTTTATTGCCCGGGAAAGGGATTATGATGTCCCGGGGCAGATGGAAGCGGTGCTTGCCGCATTGCGTGGGCTGGGTTTCCCGGCAGAATTTTCCGGGCGCAACGATATCCTCGCAGAGGGCAGGAAGGTTTCCGGCAATGCCTTCTTTATAAGCGGGGGTTCCTGCTGCCACCACGGGACGCTGATGGTGGATGTGGACCTGAATGCGGTAGAGAAATACCTGCGGCCGGGGGCGGATAAGCTGGCGGCCAGAGGGGTGGCCTCGGTCCGTTCCAGGGTCGCGAACCTTCGGGAGTTCCGTCCCAGACTTAGGCTGGATGAACTGAAAGAGGCCCTGCGCTCTTCGTTTGGGCAGGTATTTGGAGGCAGCTGTGAAGCCTTGGTATTATCGGAAGCAGATAGCGCCGGTATCGGGAAGAGGCGGGAGAAGTTTGCGGCCCCCCGCTGGGTTTACGGGGAACCGGAAAAATATGAACACAGGTTGTCCCGCCGGTTTTCGTGGGGCGGGGTCACGCTGTGGGTATATGTGGAGCAGGGAGTAGTCGCGGATGTGCGGGTTGACACGGACGCCATGGAGCCGGGGCTGCCGGAGGTGCTCCGAGAGAGGCTGCTGGGGGTCCCTTACAAAAAGGATGCCTTATATCAAGCGGTTCTGCAGCCGGATCAAGAGGTTTTGCGGCCGGACAAGGAGAGTTTGCACCGGGATCAAGGAGCTTTGCAGCCGGATAAAGAGGCCGTACAGCCGCATCAAGCTGCATTGCAGCCAGATTGGATGGCCCCGGGAAAGATAGGCGGCATGGAGGAAGCTGCAGCCCTCACAGGTATCTGTGGGGAGATTGCGGGATGGCTCTTAAAGGGACAGCTGGGAGGTTAACCGGATTTGGAAAGAGGATTTGATCTCATCGTAATTGGCGGCGGCCCGGGAGGCTATACGGCGGCGGCCCATGCGGCCCGTCTGGGGCTGGATACGGTACTGGTGGAAGCGCGGGAGATGGGAGGCACCTGCCTGAACCGCGGCTGCATCCCGACAAAGGCCATGCTCCGTGTGGCGGAAACGCTGCGTGCAATGCAGCAGGGCGGGAATCTCGGGATCCATGCGGAAGGCACCGCTTTCCATTATGGAGAGATGCTGGCTTACCGGGAGCGGACGATAGCGGAACTTACCCGGGGTGTGGAAGGGATGCTGCGCACGGCAGGTGCCATTGTAATGAAGGGAAAAGCGCAGCTGCAGGCTCCGGGGGAAGTATTGGTTACGGATGCGGAAGGGAAAGAGACCGTCCTTAAGGGCAGGAATATGCTGCTTGCTGCCGGCTCAAAGCCCAGGATGCTGCCGGTCCCGGGCATGGGACTGCCCGGTGTCCTGGACAGCGACGCAATATTTTCGTTAGAGGAACTGCCGGAAAGCCTTGTGATCATCGGAGGCGGTGTAATCGGAGTGGAGATGGCGGAGGCTTTTTCCACCATGGGGACAGAAGTAACCCTGCTAGAGGCCCAGTCCCGCCTGCTGCCCGAGATGGATAAAGAAGTTTCCCAGAACCTGCGCATGATCTTCCGGAAGCGTGGCGTAGGACTGCATATGGGCACTGCCCTGCAGCGGATTGTGCAGGCCGGGAAGGGGCTGCAGTGTATTTTCTCAGAGAATGGTAAAGATATAGCGGCAGAGGCGCAGTATGTCCTCTGTGCGGTTGGCAGATGCCCGGAAACAGAGGGACTTTTTGCGGATGGGTTGCAGCCGCGGAGGACGGCATCGGGCCATGTGGAAGTCGATAGACAGTTCCGAACCAGCCTGCCGGGAGTCTATGCCATCGGGGACCTGGTTCCAGTCCCGCAGCTGGCCCATGCTGCCAGTGCGCAGGGAAAGGCGGTGGCGGAGATCCTTGCGGGGAAGGCCCCTTCCGCAGAACTATCCGTGATACCCCGGTGTGTATATACCTTTCCGGAGATTGCGGAGGTAGGGCTTACAGAAAAGGAAGCCGCGGAGCAGGGGATCACTGTGAAAACCGGGAAGGCGCTGATGGGGGCGAACGGAAGGACGGTGATCCAGCAGTCCGAGCGGGGGTTCATGAAGGTGGTTGCGGATGCGGGGACAGGTGAGATCCTCGGTGCGCAGCTTATGTGCGAACATGCCACGGATATCATCAGTGAATTTGCTGTGGCAATCGTGAACCATCTGACGGCGGAGCAGATGCTGCGTGCGGTCCGGGCTCATCCGACGTATGAAGAGACGGTAGCAGAAGCGTTAGAAGTTTTATGGGAAAGATAAAATCAGTGATGAATACATGTTTTTCAAATAAGAGGTGTGAGATGCAGAATTTTACTGTACAAAAAAGATAAGAAAAGCGTCTGCAATTCTCATTTTTCTTCTAGTTTCACTGAACTGTTACATCCATTTGTGTTATCTTTTCCGCAATACAGGATGGGCCGGTATAATATTACTTCATTTTATTGTGCTAGACTGAATTCCACCGGCCATATCTGAAAAATGTGAAACATTTATTTCCAGTCTGACAGTAGGTTCGATTAATAGTCAGTTAGTGGTTAAAACGGATCAGCTTAGACGTTAGATTTTGACTTCATCCGGGTTGATTGGCCTATGCTGAAACGCGTTTAGTGCTTCTTCGCTCAGAGTTTCCAGCGCGGCGCTGTGTTGGGGTGTGCTGTATATCACCCGTGAATGGATATACAAGATATTACATTCCAGTAGAAATGACGATGCCGATTTATGTAGGATATGTTTTGTTTTTATATAGAAATACAAAGTGCTTTGTTAAAATAAGGGAGATTTATGATTCGAAAAGTGAGATTCAATGAGATTTATAAGGGGAACATATGGGAATTATTAGGTGGATTATTTCTATTTTGGCTATTGTTTAATAATTATTTTAGAAACGCTTTTTCAATTGTTCCTCAAAAGTGGTTTTCTGAATGGCAGATGGATTCAGAAAAACTAATTATTTCAAGTATAAATTATGCCAGAAGCAATGGCGTCTGGTGTGACTATGGGTTGATCCATGGTTATAGCCAGCAAATTGGATTACAGGGATTAGTATTTAAAGTTTTGAATCATATGATACAAAGGCCGTGGATACCATTGAATTTCCTTCATGGATTTGTAGTGGTTTGCTTTTGTATATTGATTTATATATTTTTGTCATGGGTAAAACGCGAATTCAATTCACAGGCGGCCTTATTCGCTTATCTCTCATTTTTCTTTAGTCGTTGGATGGTCGTTTCGGCCCGTAATTTGTATTGGGTAGTTGGTACGCTGATATTACCGTTTGTGAGTATGCTTTTATTAGCAGAATGGGATAAAAAAAGACAAACAAGGCTGAAACTCTGGCCGTTCGCTTTTGTTACATTTATAACTTGTTTTTTGAGAATAGCTTGCGGATTTGAGATGGTATCTTGTGTGATGGTATCAGCAACATGTCCGCTTTTTTATTATGCCTGTAAAGATAAGTGGGGATGGAAATTTTTTTTGAGGCGCTTTGCCGCAAGTACCTTTGGAGCGTTATCATCATTTGGAGTGGCGATGGTAATAAATGGTTTACAGCAGGTCTTTTATTATGGATCCCTGCAGCAGGCGGTAAATAATATCTTGTATACAGTCAGTAAAAGGACAGGATTGTTTAATATTGAAGTGGCCCCGATTCTTACAGGTTCATTGGAAGCTGGCAAATGGAGTGTATTGAAATCATATCTGTTGGAAGGCTCTCCGGTTATTGGGGGGGTACATATGATTACCCTGATCTGGATATTTGGCGTATCATTAGTGGTCAGTTTGATTAGTGATAAGTATTCCTCCGAAATAGAAGAAAATAGAAGGAAACTACAAGCTTTATGTTTAATGACGTGTGTTTCTTTTCTGGGACCATTGTCATGGTATGTATTGGCGTCTCCACATTCTTATATACATACACATATTAATTACATTCTCTGGTCACTTCCGTGCATGCCGCTTATTTTTGCAATATGTGGTTATGAAATATCTTGTTTATATCGAGATAATATAAAAAAGGTTAAACGATGGGGCGTTCCGGTTCTTTTGATCTTTTGTGGGGTTATAGCATATTTTTATGTGGACTCATGTAAAGTCGGTAATAAATATTTGAAGCTTGTCAGTTCAGAAGGGGCTTTGGTTTATGATGGAAAGTATGCAGATATGTATTATTATGAGGATAAATTATATTATTTAATACAAAGAGGTCATGAAGGGAAGAAGATATTCTTTCATTTGTATCCTACAGAGACCGGTATGGAATATGCAAATGAATATGGATTTGTAAATAAGGATTTTGATTTTTCCAGTAATGAATTGAAGACACCGGTTTGGAGACCGACAAAAATAACCAGAATTTCATTGGATCAAGAATATAGTATCTCCCATATCGCGACAGGGCAGTATGATGAATCTGGCCGGGAATGGGAGATTGATTTTAAACCGGCAGATTATATTGACATGCCAGAGCAGATCGTTCC
>CANQRW010000050.1 GCA_947626365.1 uncultured Lachnospiraceae bacterium | reverse complement strand
AGGCATGAAGTAACCGATGGCCAGATCTCCTTTATGGAAACGGATGGCCAGATCGTATTTTTTAACGAGCCGGAGGCAGTAGCTGCCGAAGAGTCCGGGGAAGACCTGGAAGCTGTGCTGCACCGGAGGCCGAAGAAAAAGCAAGGGAAACGGGAGGAAGACCTGGAAGGCCTGCCGGTCGTTGTAGTCGAGCATTCCCTGACGCCGGAGGAGCTTGCGGCCCGGTTCGGAGAGGACGGCTTTAAACAGCTTCCGGACGAGGTGTACCGCAGATACAGTTTTACCCCGGCAAAAGTCGGGGTGGAGGAACACCATGTCAAAGTATACGCCGGGAAGAAGACGGATGAGATCGTCCGGGCACCGCATCCGGAGGGCCTGTTGAAGGGAAGCCTGGTGTCCCCCTCGCTGGAAGCGGCCATCATGAATGCCAAATACGTCAACGCGGTGCCCCTCTACCGCCAGGAAAAAGAGTTTGAGCGTTACGGCCTGCATATTTCCCGGCAGAACATGGCGAACTGGACGATCCAGTGCGCGGACCGCTACCTTGCCATCCTATATGATTACCTGCATGAAAAGATGTATAGTTATCATGTGCTGCAGGCGGATGAGACACCGGTACTGGTGAACAAGGATGGGCGTCCCGCGGGAAGCAAAAGCTACATGTGGGTCTACCGCACCGGGATGATGTATACGGAGTGCCAGATCATCCTGTACGAATACCAGCGGACACGCAATGCCAGCCATCCCCGGGAATTCCTGAGGGATTTCAGCGGGATATGCGTCACGGACGGGTACCAGGTCTACCACACGGTTGAAAGTGAGCGGGAAGACCTGAGGATTGCCGGATGCTGGTCGCATGCGCGCCGCCGCTTTGATGAAGCAGTAAAGGCATTGCCAAAAGAGAAGCAGAAAGACAGCCGCGCCTATCTTGCGCTTTCCATGATCCAGGCAATCTACCGGGAAGAGAAACAGCTCAAGGATCTTCCCGCCCAGGAACGGCAGGACCGCCGCCAGCTGAGCGTCAGGCCACTGGTGGAGGCTTATTTCACGTGGGTACGCGAAAACATCTCGAGGGTACCCCAGAAAAGCAAGACCTGGGAGGGATTCAGCTATTCTCTGAACCAGGAGAAATACCTGAAAGTATTTCTGGAGGATGGAGAGGTTCCAATGGACAATAATGCTGCGGAGCAGTCGATCCGCGGATTCTGCATCGGGAAAAAGAACTGGGTCATGATCGACACGGTTGCCGGGGCCAGCTCCAGTGCGATCATATACAGCATTGCGGAGACGGCAAAGGCAAACAACTTGAAACCCTATGATTATTTTGAGTATCTGCTCACGGAGATACCCAAGCATCTGGACGATACAGACCGCAGTTTTCTGGAAGGCCTGCTCCCCTGGGCACCGGGACTTCCTGCGAATTGCCGGAAGCCAGGCAAAACCGAAGCAAAATAGGACTGGAGCAAATCCGTTTTTATCATACAGGTTTGCTCCAGTTTTGTACAGGTACGTATTATCTACCGTTTACCAAAAAACAGAGAAAAAAGCCAGTTGTATCCGTATTCTCACAATCCCATTCACTAAATCACTCCATAAATTTATAAAAGATGCAGAAAGATAAAGTACGCCTCCCGCCATAACCATTTTGGATATAATATATAAGGCTAATTTAACTATACTGCCTGAAAAAACTGATGGTATATCTAGCAGCCATCGTTCGCAATAAAATGACCAAATTACAGATATTATCATAATAGTAAAACTAATCTGATTTTTCTTTTTAAAAACAATTTCATTAATATTTTTGTTTATCTTTCTCATCACTATTCATCCTTTCGCCCATGCTTATATCAAAATACTTTTGTATCCTGTTTTTAGAGAGATTATTATATTCTAAATAAAAATAGTTTTTAACCTCTTCAGAATGCTCACCTATTGAAAAATATGAATGTTCTTCTCCTTTTCGATCAATATAAATATCATAATCCGTTATGATAGGAACATCAGACATTAAATCTAAGAGGTACTGATAATACGGTGAACGATCTATATTACCAACTTCTATTAATAACGGGACTAAATAATTCATACTTATTAATGTTTCTTTTTTATTACTAGCTATACTTTTATTGCTCCATATAACAAAAGGGACGCTACGTAACCTTAATTGTTTTTGGCTTTCGCTATATCTATCATTGACTATGTTAGATGCAAATGACGGGCAATGATCTCCAACCATACATATTAATATCGATCTATCTAGCTTTTTAAAGTATTCTGTAAATTCTTTAAATGCTATATCACTCAAACGTATAGATGACAAATATTCGTTTATTTCAGCTGTATATTCTGCAAAGTCATCTGCAACATGCACAGTATCTACTTCTGGCGGATTTAAATCCCACCCACCATGATTTTGAATAGTAAGAAGATATATAAATCTTGGCGCATTTTCTGGCATATTCTCATACCATGTTATCACATTATTATAAAGACTTGCATCTGTTTCATACCATCTGTTTTCATAATAATCTTTATCAACAAATTCCTCATCAAAAAAAACTTTATCAAATCCCATATCTGGGTAAGCTCGCCCTCTTGAATAATTTAATGCAGGCTCTGAATGACCCCCCCATGTACTATATCCAAGCTGATTTAATAATGAAACCACACTATTAGCATTCTTCATATCTAAAACATTAAATGGTGTGATGCCTTTCATTAGTTGCAAGGAATTACTTGTCAATAACTCATATTCGGAGCTATTAGTTCCTCCTCCTATCCCTGGCACAATAGCATATCCACTAATTACATTATCAGTTTCTCTTAGCGTATTTATATTTTTCATATAAGAATTATCCGTGTGAACATCTGCGATTAATGATAAATCATAAAAACTTTCATTCATAATAATAATGATATCCGGTGTACTGTATTCATTCACAGAAAGCCTATTAGGAATACCAATATTTTCTACCTTCTCTAAAGAATACCCTTCTGGTTCATCAATAATGTTACGTGTCCGATATACCATTTCTATCGAACAGGCTATATAACCATATTTGTGATATGCTTCTACCCAAGACCATCCTATCGTTTCTTTCGGTTTAATCGCAAGTGGTGAAAAATAGCCAATATATAATACTACTAAGCACATACACCCAATTGTAATATCCTTTACTACTCTTCGTTTTAAATTGAATATACGAATACTTTCTCTCTTTCTGTACAATAAACAAATTATACAATTCACAAGGAATAATAGTATTATTCCTAGAATCCAACAATCAAATGAAAATTTATACCCTTTTATAACGTTCAATGCTGTTCTAAAATTGCCGAATTCCATAATGGATAGGGGCATCCCTTTAAAAATAATAATATAATAATTCGCAATAGCTACACCAAATGATATCATTGCTAAGACTAACGATGACAACCAGACCCTATTAAATAAGATATAAAGCAAGCATATAGCAATGATATTGGTACCTACATTTAGCATTAAATACATTGGCTCCATTTTAAAGCATTCAATAACAGTAGAATAATTAGAACTCAATTCTAACTGATACCAACATATAACAGAAACACCGATAAGTACCGCACTATTTAGAATTGCATGCAAGTATTTTCTTTGCTTTAACTTATCATTTGATTTCATTTTTCAATTTTCTCTCTTTCAAATAATCTCTTCATTCTTTTTCCTAAAAAATTAATTAAAAACGCTACTATAATGGATACAGATACATAAACAAGCAAATTTAGATATCTATTATCTATTTGTATTTGCACTTTTTGTCCTAGGCGACTGATTGATAAATGACATAAAAAAAGCGGGTACGATATCTCGCCTAATACATAACAAAACTTGTTATTGCAAAATCGTCCAACAGGAAATATTTCAGCGAACGAAACAATAATTATATACATAAAAACAATAATAAAAAAGAAATCATTATACTTATGCCAAATAATCTGACATCCAACAAGATATATAAGTACTAACTCTACCGTAATTAAAATAACTCTCAAACTTCGACTGTATTGTAGTTTTATAATTCTTTTATTAATTTCATACGCAATTATCCCTGCACACATTTCAAACAATGCACGCAGTACAGCACCATTAGTAAACCACACAGGTCGCCCCTGCATTGCAAGTGTCCCAAACGTATTATAACAATATACGAAACCACCTATTGCCAATATTGGAGAATAAATATATACCAATTTATCTCTATTACTCAACATTGCAGCATAAAGTCCAAAACTCACAATAACCAATGGAGATAAAAACCATATACTCCTAATAATCATCGGTACATCCATACCAATATAATGCAAGAAAAAGAAATCCCATTTATATACATCTAGTGTCTGCCAAACCCCTTTCACAAAATTTATAATACCCGTATAACTAACTCGCCAATCTATCAAGACCGTTGCCAATAATATAATAAAATATTCAGGATAAATTCCTATAAGACGATGTTTTATATATGCAAACCAATCATCACCCAAAGAACCTGTTTGAATTGTATTATCAAAATGGCGGACTAATAAATATCCTGACAATAAAAAAAAGAAATCAACTCCTAAATAAGCTCCTGGCAAATACCCCCCCCGAATATAAATCTTCAGCGATATGCATAATACTAATTGCTAATGCAAAAATAAATCTATATATTTCTATTTTACCATTTTTCATAATTATCACTTCGTCTTTCGATTTATTAATATATTATTTGTTAATCTTTTTTTTCATAAATTGTTCTCTATTCGCGGTAATATATTTCTTTATATCCATGCAATATATATATATACTTCCAAAAATAGATAAAAAAACAACTCCTGCAGATCGATACGTAAACCACCCATGTACAAAAGAATGCCCTTTAAACACATACCACCAAATAATGGGCATACAGCCAACAATTAGCAACAAAAAGTTACATTGAATTGTTCTAAACTTCTTTGTCATACATATTGTAATGATTGCCAATACTATCATCAAGAGCAAAAGAAATACTATACTTTTCTTTCCGAATATCTGAACCCACTCTGTTTTATAAAAATTGGCATTTAACAGAGTTGATATTATATATTCGGTTTTGTCCTGCGGTGCCCAAGAAACTTGGTTATTTAATCCATCTCCAATACGTTGCAAAAATACTTGCTTTGCATCATTCCCATTTAATAAGAGTACTGCTTGCTTTGCAACAATAAATCCGCCATACCCCAAACACCAACCGACGGAAGAATAAAATATGACTTTAACTCCTTCTATAAATTTGTAATTATATGTTGAGTTCCATCTTTTCAAAATTATTATCGACAAAGGTAAGCTCACTGTCACAATTGGAGTTGATAACCAATCAAAAAAAGCCGTCAAAGAACCAATAACAAAAAATGAGTACATCAAATTATCAGATTTATCCTGCAAAAAAAATAGAATGGCACCCATACCAATAACGAATGTAGATCCTGAAACCAATGAATATGTCACCATATCTATTTTGACGAATAATAATGATGCAATAAAGCACAAGGTTATTCCTAATCCCAATTTTTTATTCATACTCAGCACTGTTATTATAAGGAGTATATAAAAAATAATTTTATAAAGTCCTATCGCCTTACTATAAGGGAAAAAATAAAGTAGTGGTCTTAATATGACTTGAATTCCCCACCAATATTGTCCTTTTGTTTCTGAAGCCTGCTTTTTATTCTTTACAGCTTCAAATAAATCTTCTTGATTATCACCAGGACCATTATAGCAAGTATTTAATATAGCAGCGTTTATAGGATCTTTCCTATCCGCAATATAATTATTAGTGAGTAAATTATATTCTGTACAATAATTAATTTGACTCGGATCCGAATATGCACCATATCGCATTCCTACAATTGGATACATACCCGCATATTCTATGCTATCTAATGAATACTCAATATTTTTCTGTATGGGAGCAACTGGCAAAAGATACACTACTATTTTCAATAATAAAAACAATCCCAATAAAACAAAAAAAGTCACACTAATTTTTATTATATTCTTGAGATATCTTTTCATTTTGGCTCACTCCTCCTCGACAATTCCAAATGCAACCGTAATCCTCATCTCGTTCTATTACAAGTAAATAGGTTATAATCATCTTCCATATAGCATATTATCATTCTAAATGCTTCATGAATATTCCATTTTCTGTCAAAATGATACCTTAATATACTATTCCAATCATAATTCATCATTCTTCTCCACCACATCCGCAATCCTCCCGCAAGCCATCCCATCCCCATACGGATTAGACGCCTTGCTCATCGCTTCATACGCCTCTCTATCATCCAACAGCCTCCGGAACTCCCGGTAAATGGTGTCCTCATCTGTTCCGACCAGCTTCAGCGTTCCCGCCGCGATGCCCTCAGGGCGTTCTGTGGTATCCCGCATCACCAGAACAGGTTTTCCAAGAGAAGGCGCCTCTTCCTGAATTCCGCCGCTGTCTGTCAGGATCAGATAAGATCTTGCCAGAAAATTATGAAAATCCACTACATCCAACGGTTCGATTAGATGGATACGGTCGTCCGCACCGAATATCTCACGGGCCGTCTCTCTGACTACTGGATTTAAATGGATCGGATATACCGCTTTCACATCCGGGGTCTCATCGATAATCCTTTTGATTGCGTGAAACATATGCCGCAAAGGCTCTCCCAGGTTCTCACGGCGATGAGCCGTAATGACAATCAGTCGGGAATCCTTAGCCCATTCCAGTTCCGGATGTGTGTAATTCTCCCGCACGGTAGTCTTCAGGGCATCAATTGCGGTATTACCCGTTACAAATATACTTTCAGGCCGCTTGCCTTCCCGCAGAAGATTCTGGCGCGACGTTTCCGTAGGTGCGAAATTATATTGTGCCAGAATTCCGACCGCCTGCCGGTTAAACTCCTCCGGATATGGCGAGAAAATATTATACGTTCTGAGGCCAGCTTCTACGTGTCCGACCGCAATCTGTTTATAATAGCAGGCAAGAGCAGTCGCAAATGTCGTTGACGTATCTCCGTGTACCAGTACAACGTCCGGCTTCTCCGCATCCAGTACTTCTCCAATGGCATTCAGAATCGATATCGTCACATCAAAAAGTGTCTGCTTCGGTTTCATAATCGACAGATCATAATCCGGAACCACACTGAAAATCTCAAGTACCTGGTCCAGCATCTGCCGGTGCTGTCCGGTTACGCATACTTTTGTAACGATATTCTTCCGGCTTTTCAACTCGTTTACCAGAGGGCACATTTTGATCGCTTCTGGCCTTGTCCCAAAGACAAGCATCACCTTTTTCATCACTTAAGACCTCATTTCCTGTTTTTCAGCAGCATCACGCCGCGCACAGAACTCTTCGTAGGAATCCGCAAGAAGCCGGTATTCTTCTTTATACTCATCCGCTATGTTCCAGGATATGACGTTTTCCCTGTCGGCCTGTACGTCCTCCAACAGCTTTTTCAGTTTGTCTTCATTTACACCGGACTTATGACATTTATACAAACGATCAAGAAGCATCCAGCAATACATATTTTTCACGGGGACATCCAGTTCCTGCAGCCCTTTCTCCTCCACATAGTCCACGCGTTCCCGCAGGGCATAGCAGCTGTCAAGAATTTTCTCGCTGACATTTCCAGTAATGCTTCCATCGCGGCCGTGCCAATAATTGTACTTTGACACATCTACGTAAGCCAGCCATCCGGCGGAATAAAAGGCTTTATGAGTAAAAAACTCATCCTCGTGATACCGTCCTTTGGGATATCTCTTGCCGTCGGCAAACACAATTTGATGATACAGTTTGTTCCAGGCAACCGATTTGAAATATTTCCACTCCAGCTGACTCTTCATTGCCAGAACGGCATCACCGGCAATGATTATTCCGCTATTATTTGTTTCCTCTTCAGTATGGTCCGGATACACATTCCGGTAACTACATTCAGCGATGTTCGCCTGTTCCAGTACAGCAACTCGATAGAGAGTCTCGCACATATCTGTATCGATCCAGTCGTCACTGTCAACAAAAAGAATGTAGCACCCCTTCGCAGCGTCGATCCCGGCGTTCCGGGCGTCGGACAGACCGCCGTTTTCCTTATGTATCACCCGGATCCGTTTGTCCAGCTCCGCATATTCGTCACAGATGCTTCCGCTGGAATCTGTCGACCCATCATCTACCAGAATGATCTCAATATTCGTCATCGTCTGACTGAGGCAGGAGTCGACACAGCGCCGGAGCTCCTTCTCCGTGTTGTAAACCGGAATAACGACAGATATATCCGGCATCTTAAGAGATGAATACTTTGCCCTGATCCAGTCTACCTGCGACCGGCTCACGAAGTCTTTCTGAACTGTTTCAAAAAAGTACTGATTAATATCCGGTTCCAATCCATTCCAGTTCTTCGCGATTGCCTCTGTCCAGGTGTCATACGGAAGGATCAGCTGCAGTTCCAAGCGATAATATCCCAATAAACTTGACAGCTTCATCCGTCCTGCATCAAACAGTTTCTCCGCATCTATATTCTGATGATATACCGTACAAAACCGGCTCTTATAAACCGAAGCAGGATCATTCTTCATGATTGTCTTGAGCAGACCGAAAAGCGGCGCTTCCATACACTCATCGTCCATTTCGGGAGAGAGATGACAGAGACCGCCTGCAACCTGAACCGCATCTCTCTTGACAGCCATGTTCGCCGTATAGCATCGCTCTATCTGCTCAAGAACACCATCTTTATAAAAGCGATGTTCTCCCAATATATCTCTGCTTACTGCTGTTATATCAGAACTATTCTTCACCGAACCGCAAACGGCCCTTACAGACCTGTTAGCCATTCGTCTCTGCAGTTCAGCAAAATACCCGTCGCTGTACAGATAATAATCTTTTCCAAAAACCAGAATATTGCCAGTGCTTTTCCAGATTGCCATATTCATCTGTGTAACTTTATCTGCAAATAGACTCTCTGCAATCACTATCCCTGGATAAGCTTTCTGCAATGCCTTCAGCTCTGCGGCTTTTTCCTGTCCATATGTCGCAATTACTATTTCAATATCTTCGCCAGCCCCGGCAATGGATGCAATGCAAGACTTCATCCGCTCTAAAGAGCCTGAATATATCAGAAGTACGGAAATCGTCTTCGTACTCTGCATCACAGAATCAGAACGTTCTTCCATGTCATACAAGAATTTAATTCTGGCCTTGGCATCTAAAAAGCCAAATAATGTCTGGGCATCCGAAATTCCAAACCACCCCCGGTAATCTCCCAGATTTTCCGAAACATCTGTCCGTCCTGTACAGACACAGCAGTCCCATTCTGCCGCTGGCTCTTTCTGATCGGCAGCAACAAGCACTTTATAAGAATCCGTTCCTTCTTCCGGATCCGTTCCCAAATCGTTATCCGCAGTTTCAGAAAAATAGACGGTTATTATCCTCTCATAGAGATTCCCTTTGCCGCTTCGGTTCTTTCCATCTTCAAGAATCAAATGTCCATTTTTAAGGATGATGTCCCGCAGCTTCTGATACAGCGGGTTCTGTGTATAACTGCCCCTGAATGTCCACACCATCGGCTTAAGCAGATAATCACGCCGGAAATCATCCAGAAGCATCAGCTTATACCGGTTTTCCGTTATCTTTAATTCTTTATCCCTCGAAGTCAGCGAATTGGAATGGAAACGGTAGGAATACAAGGTGTCAACAAAAGAGGTGTGACGCAAGGTACACGTCTCATTAATCTTCATCCAGTAATCATAGTCTTCCGTACAGAACTTAAACGCGGAATAGTCCAGAACAATATTGGCACAGATGGCTCGGTACATAAAAACCGCGCCAATATAGTTATTTGGCATAATGTTCAGTTCCAGCACCGATCTGGGAAACATCACTTCTTCCGGCCACTCTGCATTAGCATACCAATCGTTCGTAAAGATTGCGTCTCCATTCTCATCGATCAGACGCATATTTCCCCATATCATACCGATATGCGGATTTTCCTGAAGATCCTTTACAAACATCTCCAGAAACGTTTCATGCATAAGATTGTCAGCGCTTGTCCATGTAAAAAACTCCCCCCGGGCCATTCGGAATCCTTTCGAGAGAGTTCTTGGAAGACGTATGTTTTTCTGATGAACAACCCGTATCCGCGGATCTTGCGCAGCATAGCGGTCCACAATCTCCGGCGTACTGTCCGTCGAGCCGTCATCAATAATAATCAATTCAAAATTTTTATAGGTTTGTCTCAGGACGCTTTCTATGGAAGATTCAACATAATCTTCTCCATTAAAAACAGGCAGTACCACGGACACCAGATCCTTCACATAGGGAACTCGTATGTTCTCAATATGCAGAGGATATAATACATCCCTCCTGCTCTTGAACCGATAAAATTTATATTCACCCTCATACAGCAGATGGCCATAATCAAATTGAATCACATGAGGAGAAGATACACGCGGTTTGGGGGCTTCCGTATTAACAGGCGGCTCTGTGCTTACAGGATTTTCTTCCGGCTCCGGCAAAACAACTGTTCCGCCAGTTTTACTGTATCTGTTCCGCATAAGCCGTGCGATCGCTTTAATGCCTGTATACGTTTTAAGCTTATCTGCACATCGCCAGGTTCTTGAATTAAGAATATCTTCGATTCTTTTTTGTAATTCCCGATTTTTCTGCACAAGAGCATCATAATCTACAGTTGGTTCAGGTAAATCCTGAACAGGTTCTGCTTTTGGATGAAGAAGATTTTCTTCATATTCAGCCCTATGCTTTCCATATTCTTCCAAAGAAATGGACAATACCTTAAATTCATTCACAAAATACGGATCGATGGGCTGATTTTGAAAATATGTAATGTCTTGTTTCGCCTGATTCACCCACCGGTCTGTTTCCTCATTATTAATTCCTTTTTGATAACACTGATACATGGTATCCAGTACAGTAATACAGTACGCATTATTCATTTTCCAGGCAAGCCGGTCTATCCCATGTTCCCGGAAAAACTTTCTTCTTTCCAGAAACGCCTCACACCGGTCAAAATGTGTTCCTTCAAATCTGGCTGTAATACTTTCCTGGCGCATACGATTATAATTATATTTTATAACATCCAAATGTACCAGCGTATCCGCATTATAGATATACTTATACGTTATAAACTCGTCTTCATGAATTTTCCCCAGCGGAAACCGACTATGACCAATTACAGATCTTCTGAACAGTTTCCCCCAGGCCATTGGCTTAAAATAACGCCAGTCAAGCATACTTTCCAATGCCTGAGTATTATCCATAACCATAACATCACCCGTATCTGACTGACGTCGAAACCGGGTTTCTGTTACTATCTCTCTATACTGACATTCCGAAATATCCGCCTTGTAATCCATGCATAGTTCCAGCAGAACTTCTATCATATCGGGATCTATCCAGTCATCTCCATCTACAAATGTCAGATACTCGCCATGGCTCATCTCGATCCCTTTGTTTCTCGCGCCCGATAAGCCGCCATTCGCTTGATGCAATACTACAATCCTGGAATCCTTCCGCTGCCAGTCATCACATATCTGACTGCTGGAATCAGTTGATCCGTCATCGATCAAGAGAATCTCCAGATTTTCATATGTCTGATCATGAATCGATTCGATACATTTTCCAATGTATTTTTCAATATTGTAGACTGCAACGATAACACTTACTAAAACCGGCTTATTACTTGGATTCTGCATGGCGTGTATTACTCTCCTACATGTACTTTATTTTTTATCTTGTTCATCAGCTTTTTCATACGATTTCTTAACTGCACATCTCTCATCCTCTGCAACTCCCCATCCAACTCCCGGACTCTGCACTCCAGTTGCTCACTTTTGTTCCGCTCCTGTTCCAATGCTGATTCTGTAGTTTTGCATAATTCCTCTTTTTCACAGATTTTCCTTTCATAGTCCGCTTTCGCGTGCTTCTCTTCCAGCGCAAACCCTTCATTCGCGTATTCCGCCGCTACTCCCATAGATCGTATCAGCAGCATGTCCAGCCATGCAATATGAGACTTCGGCGAAACATAAATGACACGATCAACCCGATGTTTCCTCAGTTCTTCCGCCAAAGCCTCCGCACGCCAGGCATATTCTCCCCAATTTGCGTCCGCTGACGCAGGCAGCCACACCACGGGATATTTTCCATAACGGCTGCTTCCGTCCCGAAATCCTTCCGCCCCTGCGTCTGAAAACAGAACCGCACTTCCCCCTGATTCTTCGGTCGCGGCGGCCAAGCTCATAACATACCTCTCCATCGGGGCATAACCAAGATAGCGATAATAAATTCCCGTCGTGAACCCTTTCCTGACCTCGGATGTCGCGGTCATCCCGGCAATTTCTTTTTCCCCTTCAAAATACATCCGACCGAGAGCGCCTACTACACTTTCCGGTTTCCAGTATTTCAAGAGAATATCGTAGCCTTTTCCCTTATCCTCAGGCATTAGCTTGTTATGCCAACAGTCTACACAATCCCACAAAAGATTATTCCGAAAAGCTTCATACTCTTCTCTAAAGGCATCCAAAACATTTCTATCATCCAGGAACCGGCGAACAGCCCCTGCCGCCTCCGCACCGGCGCAGCGTTTTTCAAATCTCCCCAAATCCAGTACATCACCGCCTGTAATTCCTATGCCTAAATTGTAATTATAGAAATTTGCCTCTCCAGTTCCCTGATAAGACTTCGCATAAAAACACAGAATGAAAAACGCATACTGATCTTCCGCTGTCACCATCCGCTGATCACCCAGTACGGAAAACGCCTTCCTGCACAGCTCTGCGTCCCACATCTTGTCTGTAATTTGGGGATCAAATTTTTTCTCCACGAAACAAGCGTGAAGAATTTCCTTACCCTCTACCCTCTTCTCATAGGGCCGGAGATAATTTTTGACCCAGTGTGCCATTTCTTCCGACACCCCGGAAGCCGGTACCAGATTCGTCCCATATTGGAGAATATCAACCTGAAGTTCCTCCATCTTTTCCAGAAGCTTTTCACAAGCGGCCGGTTCCAGCCAGTCGTCACCATCCAGGAATAGGATGTAGCGGCCGGAAGATGCCTCCACTCCTTTCTTCCGGGCCTGCAATGTCCCCCTATTAAACGGTAAATAAACAGGGCGAAAACGTCTGTCTTCCAAAGCATACCGTTCTATAATCTGACGTGAATGATCTATTGAGGCATCATCAACACAAAGAACCTCAAAGTCAACATAGGTTTGTTCTCTTAGGCTTTCAAGACATTTTTCCAGATTATACTCAACATTATAAATAGGCACAACAATAGAAATATCTGTCATTACTTTTTCTTTCTCTCAATAGCTATGTTTCAACGGCTGCATTCAACATGTATTCTCGCACTCATTCGCCTTTCAATCGGCCTTTCTCCAAAAACATATAGTATATTGTGAGAATCACTTCATATGACATTGCTCCAATCGCCAACAATGGAAGCAATCTCCCCAACCTACAAAGATAGAATTTCGAAAAACTTATCCTCTGATTCCATCTGCCGACTTTTCCTCCCAATTCTCTAAAAACAAAGCCACAAACAACGGCGCAGCAAAAATCACTGGGGCACAGTAACGGTACAAAATCACCGGACTGAGAAAAACCGTTACCAACATCCCGACGCCAAAACCTATGATAACTAACGGGGCTTTCCATTTTCTGTATATAGCATAGAAAAACATATAAATTATCATCCAGAAGTAAATCCCTGCATTACTCAATGTTCCAAGCCCTGGAATTTTTGAGAATTGCATGACAAAATCTCCCCCATACCCGGAATGGTTCTCTCCTTTTCCGTAAAGAATTCCCAATATATTTTCATACCACGAACACAGAGAATCCCTTGTTACCGTAAATATTGACTCTTCCCCGAAAACCACGTCCGAGCACACATATTCAATCCATGGATGCCATGTCCGATAATCCGGCCACGTTTTGTTCGGGTACCAGAGACCATAAGTCTGATATCCGGCTCCTTTTATATAGCACCCAGGGGCAGAAGAGAAAACGGAAATATATAACCTTCCAAAATCCAACAGATTACTTTTCACCTTTTCCGTATTTAAAACTCCTTTTACATGGTCAGAAATACATGGTTCATAACTGCGCCAGCCCTCGTCTGGAATATAAGTCAGCATTGCCTCACGAGCCTCCAGCGAAAGCTTTTCATAAGCATGATTATAGGCATATGCCATCTGCTGTAATGGAAGACTCAGCATTTCCCGTATCGCCGTTCCTTTTTGTATTCCAAGTGCATCATAAACAGGCCCTTGGCAGACCAGGCACACAACAATGGGAACTACAGACACCAACAGCATCTGCTTCCTTCGTCCTTTCATAACCAGCAATGCAAATGCTCCCATAATCAATACCGCATATAACCCATTATTTCTCACCATACATAACAGTATCAACCATACCACAAGCCCTACTATCTTTCTCCTTTGACAATATTCCTTTGGGTTAGCAAGCATTTTAAACAGTTCCATCACGCACATTGCAAAACATGCCGCAAAGACCGGATCCTGGGCGGAGGTTAATGCCAAAATTACGTGTGTCGGGATAACCGTAAAAAAGGCTGCCGCCAAAATTACGGCTATGTGATTATACCTGTTCAGAAACTCAAGCATCTTCCAAACAACAAACAAAACAAACACCATTTGTACAAAACTGAAAACAGCAAAACCCGCATTACTGCTATGGAATAGAGCCATTCCCAGCTTCACTAGTCCGTAAAAAAACGCGCAGTAAAATGGTGACCACTGGGAAGATATCGGTACATCTTTCGTCGAAAACTCATAATACCAGTATGGGGCATCCGTTCCGTATACCCCGGGGAACAATGCCAGATATGTACCCCCCCAGACTATTACAACCATCACAAAACATAAACGCAGCATCTTTCTGTTACCTGTTCTTTGATGCGGCCCAGAGGTATACTCATCCAACACCATCGTCAGTACAGCTAACAGGGGATATACCGCCATTGCAAGCAACACTATTCCACACATCAGATATCCAGGTATGTCAGATTCCTGTTTTAAAGAGTCAAACACACCTCCCACTATCAACATAGAGGAAAAAAGCACAGCAAGAATTCCCACAAGCAAATAAAAGCCTTTCCCTCTTTTTTCTGAAAAAGTCTTTAAATATGCCTTATACAAAATTGCCCACAAAAGAACCAGAAAGAAATCTCCTGATACGGACCGGTTGCCTCCACACAAGGACATCTCATATCCTATCCCTAGCAGACCTGCCAGGGCCAGATTTCCGGCGCACACACTTTTATTTCCTGCTGACAATATTAAAGACTTATCCTTCTGTTTCACTGCCAATCTGCTCCTTATACCGTATATCTGCTATATTCATTTCAAACTCAAACTCCTGCCGGTTTCTCTGAGCAATCGTATCCAGAATCATCCCCGAGAAAAAACTCTGAAACGCTGCGATCACGGCAAATCCAGCCACGATCAGCGTGGGGAACCTCGGCACCAGACCGGTCCGCAGATAAGTTGCCAAAACCGGTGCCAGCAATACCACGGCTGCCGCCAACAAGGCTGCCGCCAGCCAGCCGAAAAAGCTGAATGGTCTGTAATTCTTATACAGACGCCCAATTGTCCGCAGCACCTTCAGCCCGTCGCTGTATGTATTTAGTTTTGATTCGCTCCCTTCCGGCCTGTCACGGTACGAAACAATAACATTGCTGACCTGCATATTTTTATCGACAGCATGGATCGTCATCTCCGTCTCGATTTCAAAGCCCTTAGACAGCACCGGGAATGTCTTGACAAAATGAAAACTGAACGCACGGTAACCTGTCATAATGTCCCTGATATTGCTTTTGAATAATCGGTTGATCGTCGCCCGCACCAGATTATTTCCAAAATTGTGGAACGGACGCTTATTTTCATCGAAATAAGTGGAAGACAGCCTGTCCCCCACCACCATGTCCGCTTTCTTCTCTGTTATCTCCTCAAGCATGGCACGGCCGTATTCCGCCGGATATGTATCGTCGCCATCCACCATGATATAACACCGTGCATCAATTTCGCGGAACATCCTGCGTATGACGTTTCCTTTCCCCTGCTTATACTCCCGGCGGACTACCGCGCCTTCCTCTTCCGCTATCTGCGCTGTATGATCTGTGGAATTATTATCATATACATAGATTGTCGCTTCTGGAAGTTCCCTCTTCCAGTCCCGTACAACCTTGCGTATCGTACTTTCTTCATTGTAACAGGGGATCAGCACTGCACACCTGTCCATCACGTTCTCCTTTTTCTGATATTCCGCGTACCATCCATCCAAAATCCTTTATTTTCTGCCAAACACTGCTTTATACACCTTCTTCACCGCCTCCCGCCGCCTGCTCCCGTAAGGCAGAAAACGGTTGGCGATCCGCCGGATCACCGGCTCTTTCTCCAGATTTGCAATGACAGGCACGGCTGTCCTCTGGCCGGTTCCGTCAGCCGCTTCCTCCGCAAAACACCTCGTGATCCTTCTCACCAGCATCGGATAATACGGCGACTGAACCGCATATTTCCAGAAATACTCCGCGAAATCGCAGTCCGCCACATCCCACGGCTTCTGGTAACCTGCATAATGGACGATTCCCGGACGCTTTCTTGCTTCCGAATACTCCAGGTACAGTTCCCTTGGCGCCTTGGCTAAAAGCTGCATCCGGCTCCGCCTCTCCCAGGGTTCTTCCCAGTTCATCAGCACGTTCCATCGCTGCGGCAGGTAGTGCACCTTATTTTTGCACACCACGTTTAAGATGTCCTGGTCGTGGCACCGCCAGGATGTCTCAAGCGCCATCCGGATCAGCTCGTCCGAGGTAGAGATACAGCGCAGTCCATCCAGATCAATAACTATAACTCCAGCCTGAAAATAGTCAAAAGGACTGTCCAGTCCCAGCTTCTCCAGAGCATATTTCTCCCATTCGTTCTGTCCGGCCTTTACCTGCCCGGCCACGTCGATGTCCTTCGCCGCCCCTACTATATTGCCCGCCAGATCCGTGTCATAAAGCTTCGCCACGTCATCCTCCGCTACAAGGTCGCAGTCCAGGTAAAGGATTCTGTGGTAATCCGGCATGAGTTCCGGGATGATCAGGCGGTAGTAAGTCTCCACGGAAAGGTGCTGATCGATAAAAAGCTTCGCCGCGTCAAAATATTGATCCACCTTCACAAAACGGAGGCTGAAATTTGCCTTGTCTCTGACAGCCGTCCGGATCCATAACTGGTTCTTCTCCGTTATGTCATTGCACAGAACGATCATGTCATAGTTCCGTCCGGCGTCCGCATTGGCTGCTATGGAGCGGATCGTGACATCCAGATACGGAGCAAAGCGGTTGTTCGCGGCCAGTACGATCGGAACCCCGTCTTTATAGACCGGTTTCAGCACCGGCTTCGGGGACGTATCATGAAAAATAGCCTTGGGAAGCTCTGCGCACCGAACATCCTCTTTTCCTTCCAGATATGTATAATAGATGCCGCACAGTCTTTCTGCCAGATACCCCATGACCCGGTATTCCTCCACGTTGTACCTGGTCATATCAATACGTTTTTCCGTCTCAAACAGGATATCGAACAGCCATTCGCAGTATTCCAGATAGACGGTCTTCCGCATGATGAACATGTTGCACTCATGGGCTGCAGCGGAGTGCATATAGCGGTCGGCGGCTTCACGGAATTGCGGATATTTCTCATGAAGCACCTCCAGCGCCGCATCGAGATCTTCCCGATGCTGAAAATCAACGGCTCCGTACTCGTGATACACATCGAGAAGGGCCCCCTTTTCCTGAATTCTCGGGAAACGACGCCCCTTTACCGTGATAACATCATAGTTTGTGATAAAGCTCTCCATGTCCTCCGGATTCAGCCGGAGTTCCTTTAACGCCGCATCCGTGATCCTGTCATAGGCGATATTCCCCCACCCGTCGTCCCGGTTCAGTCCCGGGTCAAAGGAAAGGTAGCGCCGGTAATGGAAAAAGCCGTAATAATCCGCGTCCTGATTCTTCCACGCCCAGTACTGGACCGTCAGTTCGCAGTAGCTTCTGTTCTTTCCGGAAATATTCTCGCCCTCATCGTCGTGAAGCATCCCTTCCAGACGTTTTCCGGCCAGGGAGGTCCCTGCCTGAACAGGATAGAGGTATCTGTTTTCCGGAACGTAGGTTTCTTTATGGCACACCACGTAAATTCTGATATCCGTCTGGTCTCTGCGTTTCTGTTCCATGCTGTGCAGATTCTCCTCTATATATTCAGGTCAAAGCTCTTCTCATACGCTGTGCAGACAGTTTCTGCGTCCCCTTTCAGGACTGTCTCTCCTTTCTTCAGCCAGAGCGCATGGTCACACAATTCCCGCACTGACTTCATGCCATGAGAAACATACAAAAGCGTTGTTCCGCCTTTCAGCATCTCCTGCATCCGATCCATACATTTTTCCTGAAACGCCATATCGCCAACGGATAATATTTCATCCACAATCAGGATTTCCGGTCGAACGATCGTCGCAATCGAAAAGCCCAGCCGTGCCGCCATACCGGAAGAATAATTCTTGATCGGCATGTCCATGAATTCCCATAGTTCCGCAAAATCGACAATCTCGTCGTAATGATTGTCCATGAAGTTCTTGCTGTAGCCCAAAACCGCACCGTTTAAGTAGATGTTCTCGCGGGCAGTCAGTTCCCCGTCAAAGCCTGCTCCCAGCTCGATCAGCGGCGCCACGCTCCCGTTCACTTCCACATTTCCTCTGTAAGGTTTCAAAATGCCGCATATGACTTTCAGAAGCGTCGATTTCCCTGCGCCGTTGGTTCCGATGAGCCCCCACGCCTCGCCTTTTCTGATCTCAATGCTGACATCCTTCAAAGCAAAAAACTCCTGAAACATCAGCTGCCGCTTGACCAGCTTGACAAAATATTCTTTCAGATTGTCAATTTTTTCCGAAGCCATGTTAAAACGCACGGTTACATCCGTTGCTTTTATCACTACATCATCCTTTGCCGTCATATCGCACCTCTCAGATATACAAAATAAATTTGTCCTGCGTCCGCAAAAAGGCCCAGGTACCAGCGGCAAGCAGCAGCAACGCCGCCATTGTACCTGCCATAATCAGGGCAGGATCGGGAATACGGCAATCAAGTACAATTTGTCGGAATTCTGTCACATAAAAATACATCGGATTAAAAAGCTCAATTCCCTTGCGCAGGCCGTCCGGAAGCATATCGATCGGATAAAACAGCGGCGTCAAATACATCCACGCAGTTGTTATCGCATTATAGATGTACTGGATGTCCCGGAAAAATACAGCCCCCTGCGCCAGAAGCATTCCCAAACCAAGACAGAACACATATTCCTGAAGCAATACCAAAGGGATGAGCAGATAATATACGTTAAACGTTACTCTGCACGCAATGAACACAATGATCATGGCGCCCATTGAAAACAGGGTATTTACAAACGAACTGGTCACTTTCGAAACAGTAAATACATATTTGGGGACATATGTTTTTTTCAGCAGCGCCGCATTGCCCGTGATCGACGTAATGGCCTGAAACGTGGATTCATTCATAAAGTTAAACAATGTCTGCCCTATAATCAGGTAGACCGGGAAATTCTCGATACTGGAGCTGAACATACTGGAAAACACGATGACCATGATTACCATGATCATCAAAGGGTTCAAAATACTCCACAAATATCCTAAAAAACTTCTTCTATATTTCAGTTTGATATCTTTTACGACTAATTGCTCCATTAAAAAACGATACTGATAGAAACCGCCTAATCTTCTCAGAAATATGCTCATATCCGTCCCTCTTAATCATTCATCTTAAAAATATGCTTCGCAGCCAAAGCCTCCTGCGACTTCCCGCAGGAAAAAAACGGTTAAGTTTTCTCATATCAAGTTTCAGTTTTATGTTTGTGGGTTTAAGCTGAAATTCGCGATACATTTTTTCCTGTTTCTTTAATATCTGACCATCCTTTAGCTGAGTGTTATAAAACATTAAATATGGGAACTCCGCACATTTAACGCCGTTGTTTCTTTGATATACATAAAAAATACCAAACAGTCTCTCCGCTAAATATCCAAACAAGCGTTCTTGTTCTTTTACTGCCATCTGCGCTTCGAACGTTTCTAAAATATCAAACAACCACTCTGCATATTCCAAAAAAAGTGATTTTTTCATGATATAGATATTCATATAATAAATATATTTAGACGAAAGATACTGATCCGCCGCTTCTGAAAACTGCGGGTGCCTTTCTTTTAAAATCTTTATAACCTGATCCAGATCGTTTTTGTCATGATATTGACAGTACTGACTATAGACCGTTATATTCAATTTTTCTCTCATAACTGTTAGCAGTTCATTTTTCTCAATCATATGAACCGCTTTTTCACAGTTATAGCCAAACTCACTTAAATCCTCCGGTATCCTGTCCAGTTCCATATACGGCGCAGGATTTCTTTTTACGTTAAGACCTCCGTTTACATCAACCGCATATTCATTCTGAAATGAAAGATACCTCCTGTAATGAAAAAATCCGTAATAATCGGCGTCTATATTTTTCCAGGCCCAATACTGCGCGGTTAATTCACAATAGAGGGGATTCTTGTTCGATATATGATCGCCGCTGTCATCGTAAACCATTCCTTCATAATGATATTGGGCCAACGCAGCGCCCGCCTGAATTGGAATCAGCATGTCATATTTTGGAACATACGCTGGTTTATGACATACGACAAATATCTTTATTACGGAGTTTCCCATTAGCTGTTCCCGGCATATTTACCTCTGGTGCCATTTCCTTTGAATTATTCTTAGAAATTTAATCACATTTTCACTATTTTCCTATCCCACTTTCGGTATGCTTTCATATGCGCATACGTTTTCCATAGGATAATTTACTATGTGTAAGCCTCTTATATACGATTTCTTTCCCGCCGCGTCTTTTTCAATCTTTAATTCTGTATATTCTTCCATATCTTCCGCCGACAGTTCTGACCCTTCAAATATCCGTTTTGGTTCTATATCTTCATTTAAAATGATACCTAAAGAAATCTGTTTTTCTTCTCCCCATAGTTTTTTGCATATTTTCACATATCTTTTTCGGAATTCAAATCCTTCAATTCTCTCCAGGCAAAGCTCCAGCGGCCCGGAAACATGATAGACGGTCTTTCCCTTTTCCCTTAATACATATGAAAATTTTATCGTATGATTTTCTCCCGACATCTGATTCAGGAATTGTGCATCCGATTCCTGCAGCGGGAACATCGTCAGAGATCCTAAGTCCATCCATTTCGACATGGCTGGAATCCGTTCTAATCTTTGAAATAATGATGTCGTTTCGTGACAGGTTAAAAATACACATCCGGGAAACAGCGGTTCGGAATGGATCACACTCTTTCCCTGCCGCCGCCAAACCCGCTCCGCATAGATGATAAACACTTCCTCATACATATACGGAGGAACCGTCCGGCGAATTTCTTTTTCCAGCTCTTTTTCTTTTCCGGCCCAGGTTTTAATCATATACCATAACATCAAAACTTCTCCATTTATCAGTATAGTTTTCAGGGAAAGAAAACAGCGCCCATATTCTGCAGGAACATTTTATGTCCCGCAAAAATATTGAGCGCTTTTACAGCAAAACCTGGGTAAAACCAGGAACCTTTTGATTTTAAAAATACGTTTTCATGCAACCGTTTTTCGCAATATATCTGCCGGCACCTCTACCGTCACATCCTGTTCAAAAAGATGCACGCCTATTTTCACCGTTTGTTTTCTCATCTGGTAAACCATAGCTGACATTCCGGCGAACGGTCCGCTGACTACGATTACTTGATCGCCTGTCTGAAACTCCGGCTGAGACCGGATCCCGATACCGGACGTTTCCGTTTTAGGATGTTCTGCGGATATTTCATTTAACGTATTGCCGGTTTTTTTCACACTGGCCATCCTGAATTTATTCGGAACCCGATACCGTTCCGGTAACTGAATCGGGGCTTCTACTTTTCCGTACGCCAATTCTCTGCGAATATCATCATTTAAAATAATGCCCAGCCGTACATTCTTTTCTTCTCCTGATAAAGTCACACGGACAATGGCATAGCGTTTGCGAAAGTTGCAGCTCACAATACGGGATAACCCAGCTTCAATCGGGCCGGAGGTATACAATATATGATCCTGTCCATCCGTAGATACATAAGAAAGACGTACGATATGATGTTCATCCAGGATATGTTCCAAAAAGGCAGATTCTTTGGGATCAAGCGGCAAAAAGAAATAGTCTCCGTCCGAGATCATTTTTGACATAGCCGGTATCTTTTTCAAGCAGGGGAACAATTGCTCCGGCGCACTGGTAATAATAAACACATACCCGGGAAATTCCCGTTCTATATAAACCCTGTTTTCCTGCTGTCGTTTCATCAGCTGCTCATGGTAGGTTACAAAACAATCCTGATATAAAACCCCGGGTATCATGCGGCGTATCATTTCTACCAATTTTTCTTCTTTTCCTGTATAAGTCTGTATGACATACCACGGCATATTCTGTGCTCCCTTCTCAATCCGTTTTTCCGGTTCTAAAAGGGTAAGCTTCGCCATTTCGGCATGCGCTTAAGAACATCCCAAAATGCTTTGCCAGAAAAGAGTTCATCCATTTCCGCACAGGATATAGTTCTACTACACAATCAACTTCTTTCACCCATGCTTCAGATTGCTGACAAACTCTGCCGCAGCCAATATGACCCCTTTGCGGAAAACGCTGCCACCAAGCCCACGCTTTCCGTACCCGGTTTTATATACCACCGCCGCACTATTTACAGGCTTCCGTAATGGCGTACCTATAAAAGTCCTTTTTGCCGGTGTTTGAGTTCAACATAATATAGCATTCTGTTGAACTCATGTTATGATAGCATAATTTTTTTAATAATTCAATTGTTTTTATCTGGGAAATCATTAATCTTTTCTTAATGGCATTTGGCAAAAAATCCTAATTTAAAGATTTAGGGTTAAAAAAACAGAATCTTTGTCATCCTGATCGATGGATAAGTATCTCTTAGTAATCTCGATTGACGAATGATTATAGATGGACATAATCAGCGCAGGCGGCACACCATTCTTCCACGCATGATAACCAAATGTCTTTCTCAAAGAATGACAGCTGATCACACCGCCGATCTGAAGTTCTTTGGCCGCATCCCGGATAATACGAAATGCCTGTGTCCGGTCAATATGACGGTTTTGTCCTTCTCTGCTCTGGAAAATATAATGATCTTTCTGTATCTCTCCTGCCGCTTTCTGCAGTCGTTTCAAGGATAAAACCGCTTCCCGGTTCAGTGCGATCTGCGTACTTTTGCCGGTTTTCTGTTCAATCAGGCGGATATGATCGAAGTATTGTTTACTCTCAAAATCATAAACATCTCCCCATTTTAACGCAAGGAGATCTCCTATACGCAGCGATGTGTTGATCCCGAGAGTAAACAGCGTAAAATTGCGTACCTGGTGTTTATCCAGATAGTATTGTTTGAGCTTTTGGATATCCCGCTTATTTTTGATGGGCTGTGTTTTTTGCATATCCATGCACCTCCAAGCAAGTATTTGGCAGTCTTTACCATATCTCTATATTATCAGCATTTGAAGATACATGGGTCTTAAGTTCAACAGAATGCTATATTATGTTGAATTCCCAGAAAACATTTTCATAAGATTATTTCTAAAAAACAACCGCCCCGTTACCTAATATATAAAAATAACGCCGGACAGCCATTGGGGATACGCCCCTTCATGATGACAGTTTGCGTTTTCCTGTCTCTCATAAGGGGAGCGTGCCAATCGGCTCGTCCGGCGTTTTAATGATCCGGTATGTTATCGCATCTCTTCGTCATTTCCGCCTGTCCGGCAGGAACCGGGAGATTACTTATTATAATTGACGATTACTTGTTGTAACAAAAGACCTTCCCGAAAGACCCTTGATTTTACTTGATCTTTCGACACTCTATACTTGTCAGGAGCAACCAAGTGATAGTTG
>CANQRW010000049.1 GCA_947626365.1 uncultured Lachnospiraceae bacterium | reverse complement strand
TTTTCAAAGTCTTCGATCTTTGCCTTTAAGGAAGCCGCGCTAATGACGTCATCACGGACCAGTTTCAGTCGTTCCGGGACATCAATATCGGCGTATCTTCCCTGCAGGACGTCCAGCTTGTCTTCCAGGGTCTTTTGCAGTTCTTCTATCTGCCGCTGTTTCTGCGCCTGCCTGTCAGCGCGGCCCTTCAGCTTGTCAGAATACTGCTTAAATTCATTCAGCATCTGCTCTGCCTCGCGAACAGCCTGCACGATACGGGCAGGATCCGAATCCAGATCCAATGGCTTCAGGACTTCATTAGCAATTTCCATGGAACGCGCAAGTTCCCGGGAAGCCTCGTCACGCCTGCTTACCAGCGCCGCCAGGTTCGGATCCTCATCTGCCGCAAGCTGATTCTCCGACAGCTCAGATTCATCAATAAATTTCTGAAGATTACGCTTAGCCGTCTGCAGCTGTCCGGCCGCGACATTATAGCCGCCTGCTTTGAAGCGAAGGCTCCTAAGCGCATCCTCATAGGAAGCGCCGGCAATTTCCGGATAAGCCTCATCGTAAACTTTTCGCTGCGCGGCGCATCTTTCCAGCTCCGCATTGGCCTGGTCGGATTTCGCCTGCATATCAGCAAGCAGGGGCGACTCCTCCGCACTGAGCTGCTCCGCCGTCATTCCGGTCTCAGCAAAGAACTTTTCCAGGTTCTTCTTCGCGGTATCCAGCCTGCCGGCATAAAGCTTATAATCCGTTTCCGCAGAGCGGAGATAGTTCAGCGTATCGGCAATACTTTTACCGGCAGTTTCCGGGAATACTGTATCTATCTTCTGTCTCTCAGACCTTATATAAGCTGTCTTCTCTGTTACAAATTCTGCTTTGCCGGCAGTATCCTGCTTCTTCCTGCGAAGCTTAGCAACCTGTTCTGCCTTCTCAATGATTTCCGACACAGAACTTTCTGTTATTGTCTGACCGGGCATCCATTTAGCCGCCCAGGATTCAATATCCCCATACTCTTCCTGAATATCACGGTTCAGGCTGTCGATCTTCTTCTGCAGATCGGCAGCAGCAGCTTTTGCAGCATCAAGCTGTGCCTGAAGAGCTTCCTTTTTCTTCTGGCTTTCCTGCCTCTGCGAGGCATTTGCTTTATAAGACTCATAAGCCTGAAGCCTGGCCTTATAGCTGTTATTGTTGACAACGCCCAGAACAGCCAGAACCACACCAACCGCCGCAGCCACAGCCATGACCGGTGTTACAGCAAAGATCAATACCGCACCGATTACCGCGGCCACAGCGCCGACGCCGATCATCGCAGTGCCGTAAGATTTCTTCGGTTCCTCCACTGCATCGGCGCCGGTGTCCAGTATTGCATTCAGCTGGTCTACCGATACCTGAAGGCTGTCGATCTTGCTCTGCTCACCGGTTTTTCTCGCTTCCAGGCCCTGTACGTCGGATGCTTTCTGGGCGACGCCGCGAAGCTTTCTTAAAATCTCGCTGCCTTCCGCAGTGTCCGGAAGATCTCCCGCATTAGCGGCAAGCAACGCTTCCTGCTCTGCTGTCAAGGCGTCGCCCGAAAGCTCTTCCGCGCGCACATCCACTAACTGCTGCTGTGTCTGGAGCCCCTCAAGGATGTCTATTGCAGGCTGAACCTTCTCCGGGGCATATTGGCTCCTGCGGTCTGCTTCCGGCTGGAGTGCGTCGATCTCTGCCTTTGATGATGCATATCGGCTCTTTTTATCTGCCCAGTCATTTTTCTCACGGTTGATCGCTTTTTCCTGCTCGGTAATCTGCTGAGATGCGGCTGACTCTTTCTTCTGGAGACTTTCTAATCCGGCAATGACCGGATCAACCGCTTCCGCCGCGTACAGCTTCTTCTCATCAACCTCCGCCTGTAATCTGGCGGCATCCTCCACATATCCGTTATATCTTTTCTTCTTTTCCTCCCAGGAATCCTGCGCACTCTTTAGTTCCCGGTCTGCGGCTTCCAATTTGCGGATCAGCTGCTGCAGTGTTTCCTGATTTCCGACAGTGATCTGAAGACGGCCGATGTAGTCCGGAGCCTCGTCTGCGATCTCTTTGATCAGCCTATAGCCTTCCGGCTCTTCTTCCAGACTGTCAGCCGCTTCCGTTTTAGAGGACCGGATACCCTGCAGTTTCCCATAAATGCTCTGGATCTTATCAAGATCCGATGCTGTCGGAAGCGCATTATTATATTTTTCAAGCAGATTCTCATAATCCGCGCTGAATTTTTCGCAACTCTGCCCCAACTCGGTAAGCTGCTGCGCTATAGCTGCCGCAGACTGTTTCTGCCGCTTGACCTGCTCTATTTCTGCGGGATCTGGAATATGGCCTCCCAGATCCGTCCTGATGGTATCCATCTGCTGCTGCAGCTCTGCAATCTGCTTGTTCAGGTCGTCAAGCAGTTTCCTGGCTGCTTCCCGTTTCTTGGCTTCACCGTAAACCTCATCCAGCGTCTTCTTCTTTTCCTGCAGTTCTTTATCGATGGCGCCGATCAGCATATCGATCTGGGAAATGCGCTCCCTGGCGCTATCCTGCTGCGCAATATCGGCTTCAAGTCTATCTCGCTGACGCTCCAGCGAGTAAATATCCCTGGTAAGCTCACCGATCCGGCCTCTGGCGCCGGTTTTCTCATAGATCTTGATCTGCGCTGTAAGCTTCGCGATCGCATCGTCAAACGCTGCCACGTCATTTGCCTGGCTGACCAGCGCGTTCAGTCTGGTATGTATACTGCTGGCGGCGCCATTTATGGACAGGCCGTTCTGATTGATAAAGACGCTTCGCTGGAACGCACTGGCATCCAGTTTAAACAGAGTCTCGCCGATCTTATCCGGATCGATCCTTGCCGTGACTCCAGAGTCGAGATTTATGATCTTCGCACTGTCATACCGCGGCGTCTCGCCAAAGGTTCGGAAAATCCGATACTTCACGCCCTCCGCTTCAAAGTCCAGGGAGCCGCCGCATTTGCCGCCCTGCCATGGAAGATATCTCATTCTCTCATTTTCCGTAACGTCCTTACTTCTCTTGGAATCCAAACCATACAGCATTGCCTTCAAAAAGGCCGCCATCGTGGTTTTGCCCCAGCCGTTATCATGAAGGACGATATTCAGTCCGTCCTCGAAATTGTAGTTGTAGTTATGCAGACTGCCGAAGCCGTCCACGTGCATGCTTATCAGTTTCATTCAGCAGACACCTCCCCACCGTTTAATGCGTTCCATCCACAACTGATCAGTCTGTTCCGCTCGGATTCACTCAGGGAATCATCCTGAAGAGCAAGCCGTACAAACTCGCTGCGCAGAGAAATGTCATTTTCAAACGATTCTTCATCGATATCCATGATCGTATTGTCATAAACCTCAACGAAGAAGATTTTGCTCTGAAGCTGGGATTTCAAAGCATCGCTGTTTAAGGTAATGCCGAATGCGGAGCGTCCAACGATCGTTATGCGGAGAAATGTATCGACATCGATATTCGCCACCGCCGCATTAATCTTTCTGAGGATGTCCTTCTGACCGTCTTCCGGAAGAATCTTCAGTTCAACAGACTGAAAAGCATACTTCTGGCTCCCTGCTGAACTTACCCCGATCAGTTTATCATCTGTCCATTCCAGTAAAGAATAGCCTGCCATAGAGCCATCCGCATCCTCAAATCCGATTGGTTCAAAAGATGGGATGACCTGTTCCTCTCCCATACCATTCAAAACGAACTTGCCGCCGGCATTCTTTCTGATCCATACAGGGTCATTATCTGCCAGCTGCAGTTCAACAGAACCTTTATCGATGCGCAAGGCAATATTATCATCCGTGAAGCTATCCGCTGTCTGCATACAGATCAAATGCAGATTCTCAGGAATGTCATTTCTATAATTAATTCGGTTGTATTCGTCTACGGATAGAAAGGCCAGCACCTGAATATGCTTATCTTCTTTCACCGCCTGAAAAAGGCTGTCAATCACAGACTCCGATACCCGCTCCTGTCCAAACATCCGACCAAACAATGCCACATAACCGGCGTTATTCTGTGCCGCCTTATCGATGAGATCCGGAAGCTTCTCCGTTCTGGCAGCCTGCCACTTGTGGGACAGCTCCACCCCCAGATTTTCTGTGCAGACAGCCCCCAGCTGTACATCAGCACACAGTAACAGTTTCATCATTCACTCCTCCTTTGCCTCTCAGATCTGTTTTACTAAAGACGATATAACTGTCATCCATAATATTTTACACACGAATATGCAGACATATAGATAGTGCCGTATTCAATACAAAGTCAATTTTTATATCTGACAGCCTCACAGATATCACCAATATCGCAGTTCAGGTAATCACATATACGCAATAGAACGGAAAGGGCCACATCTTCGCCTTTACTAAGCTTACTCATTGTGCCCGCCGAAAGCTGTGTCGCTGTCCGCAGTTCCGACTTTGAAATTTCTCTTTCAATGAGCATGATCCATAACTTTTTGTAACTGATCCTCATTTTCATACACCTCACTTAACGAGTCAGAGTATATCACAACTATTATACGATAAAGCAGTCGTAAATTCAATATATCTCTTTGAAAACGCAAAAATAATCTCGATTTCTTGGACAAAATCTTGTGAAGTCGTTAAAAGTGGGTAACTACAACCGGAAAGACTAAGCCGCAAGAATAGCCAGAAAACAACGATGCACTCAATAACTTAGAGAAAAAGTTTCGAGTTCGGCTGAACGACATATCGCTTCAATTGCAGCTATGACGGCTCAAAAAGTCTGCCTGAAAAGCTACTCGGTCACATAGCAAAGGAATCGGAAAAGATGTGAATCTGATGGTGGAAGATGGTATAACGAACCCACACAAACATATCTTGACAGACTGCCCGCTGATAAAAAGAAAACATGGCAAAGCAGTCTGTCAAGATTACTGCAATCTATTACAGGCTCAGATTTGATGATACGCTTGCAGGTGAAAATGCCTGTCTCATCACCGTAAAAACATTATGGACTTGTTTTATTGGATGACGCCCTCTTGTAACCTCTCCGAACTATGTCAGTATGCAAAAAATAGCGCCCTTTCCGCATTCACTCATTACCAGACCTTGATCCGGTCCTCCGGCGCCAGATACATCCCGTCGCCTTCCTGGATGTCATAAGTCTCCAGGAATTCGTCAAACTGCTGGAGGGTCACATTGCCCCGCAGATATTCCGGCGGATGAGGATCATAGATATACAGGTAATCCGCCGCATAAGGCGTCTCCTTGCAGCACCAGAGCGCCGCATAGGAGCGGAACAGGGTATCGTAATCAAAATCCTCTTCTTTTTCCGCCAGCCGCAGTATGCACTGGAAACCGGCGATGTCCGCCGTGGCCTCGCCGTCCAGCTTGGCTCCGACCAGATATTTATCCCCATAGATGGCGATGTGATCGTAATAATCCCTCACCTTTTGGACCCGTTCCTCAAAGGCCGCGCTGTCTTCCTCCGTCCACCAGTCGGTCATATTGCCGTCCTTGTCATACTGGCTTCCCATACTGTCAAAGGCGTGGGAGATCTCGTGGCCGATCGCCGCGCCGATCCGCCCGTAGACCTCTTCCCTGCTCATATCGGCGGTGTAAATCTCCTCACCCAGGATTCCCAGCAGGATATTAATGGAATTATCCACAGGATTATAGTAGGCGTTGGCCTCCAGCGGATTGACCTGCCAGATCTCCGGATCCACCTTGTGATTCAGCTCGGAGCAGGCCAGCTGCAGGCCAAACTTTCTGACTGCCTGCAAAGCATCATAATAATTCATTCCGGAAATATCCAGCCCGCTGTAATCCTCCCATTTGTCCGGATATACGGCGTTGATGGTGAGGGCGTCCAGCTTCTCCGCCGCCTTATCCCTTGTTTCCTGGCTGAGCCACTCTTCCTCCTGAAGCATCTGCCGGTACTCAGCGGCGATATCCTTACAGAGAGACGCGATCTGCTCCTTCATCTCCGGTGAAGCGTACCGGTCCACATATGCCTGCTGCATAAAAGCGCTCAGATCCTGATCTGTCTGGGAGAGCAGCATTTTCTCATATTCTTTGATTTCCTGAGTCCCCCTTACCTCCTGCATGATCTCTTCCACATGGATCATGGCTTCCTTACTCAGGTCACTTGTGCTGTCGATCACGCAATGGACTTTCATCCAGTTTTTCAGATCCTCCAGATTGGACTCGTCGCTCAGAAGTTCCCCGAAAAATTCAATCTGCTCCGGCATGGAGATCTTAACCCGCTCCGGAAGGAAGCCGTTCTCCTCCAGTTCCGCTCTCAGATCATATCCGTCGCCCAGTATCTGATCCAGCTCGTCGATGGCAGCGTAATTATCCATCTTCACGATGGCATCTGCCCTCATCTGCTCCTCCTGGGTCATCGTATGTTCCGCGATCTTCGCCTCGAAATCGATCATCCGGTCATACTCCCGGTCCGCCTCTTCCTTGTCAAGGCCCATAAGCTCGCACCCGTACTCATAGATCCGCTTGTTGATCTCATAATCAATCTCACCGGACTGGGTACGTTCCTTGTATTCAGCGGCATCCTGCAGCGTCAGGTCAGGTCCCATCAATGTTCCGATATAGGTTGTGGAATCATCGGAGGCAACATCCAGGCCAAACTCAAACAGCCCCCAGGAATTCAGGGAATGCATATCGCACCACACACGGACCGCATCCTGATAATCCTTCACGGTCTTTATCCCGTCGATCACGTCAAGATGCTCCTGCACCAGTTCCTTAGCCAGAGGTTCCCTGGTCTCCCAGTCGTCCAGCGCGTGATAATAGTCACGCAGCTGCTCCGCCTCCCGGCTGGTGAAGCTCTCATCCGTGATCAGAGCCATTTGGTTTTCTTCAACTGCCTTCGCAGGCTGTTCCAAAGTTGATTCACTATTGTAGCCCGGCTGATAAGTAAACTCCAGGATTCTGTCCTTATTGACGGCCAGATAAAAATCGTCCTTCAGGTTTACCTCCGTATCCGCCGTCACATTACCGTCGATATTGGAATCCATCCAGGGAGTACCCGTGGTGTAATCCGGCGTTTCTTCCGCAGCTTCATCGGCGCTGCCGGTCTCCGCCGCCCCATCGGATTCTGCTTCCGCCGCCGCTTCCCCAGAGGTCTCCTGGGCATTTTCCCCGGAAGTTTCCTGGACGCTTTCCGCGGCTTCCGTCGTTGTCTCCGTGCTGTCCGCGGTCTTGCTCCCGCAGCCGGAAACCAGGGCCCCAGTCATGGCTGCCGCCAGTAAAAGCGCTGTCAGACGCCTGTTCCATAACTTATATTTCCTCATATGCTTTCTCCTCTCTATGATGTACGGTTTGCTCCGCGCTTTGATCCGTTTATTTTTTCTGCTTTACCAGCTCCTCATATTCGTCCACCAGGCTGCTGAAATACTCCATAGCCTGTTCATAACTCTTAATATCCAGGATGTCCACTCCCGCGGTCTTTAAAAGGTCAGAAGGCGACGCGCTTTTTCCCAGCTTCAAAAAGGACTTATAAGCCTCCAGCGCTTGCGGCTCACCATTCAGGATATTCTGGGCGATGGTGGCAGCAAAGGAAAGGGACGTAGCGTACTGGTACACATAATAGTCATAATAGAAATGAGGAATGCGCACCCAGTCATACCGAATCCCGTCTATAGGCTCCACAGCATCTCCCCGGTAGGTCTTCTGAAGCTGCTCATAGAAATCGCTGATGTCCTCCGCATCCAGGGTTCCTCCCTGCTCCACAGTCTGATAGCAGTAATCTTCAAACTCCGCGTACATCACCTGAGTGAAATAGGCTGAGGTAAAATCAAACAGCATTTTTTCCAGATAGAACAGCTTCTCCGCGTCGTCCGCCGCATGTTCCATTTTGTAGTTATAATACAGGAGTTCATTGGTAGTGGAAGCTACCTCCTGGGTAAAGATCGTCGGGGCCTCATTGACCGCCTTCTGGCTGCGGCCGCTCCACAGACTGTAAATGGAATGTCCCATCTCATGGGCGATGGTTTTTACATTATAGCCCTGATAATTAAACAGCATATAGGGAAGGAATTCATCTCCCTGGGATGCGGAAAAAGCCCCGCCCACCGTAGTATCTCCGGGATATACTTCCTGATTGGGACTGGTTATAATCTCGTCGAAGCTTTCCAGGTAATCGTCTCCCAATACAGCCAAAGCCTCCCTCACCTGATCCACCGCGTCGTCATAGGCCACCGCATCAGCTTGATAGTCTGACACAGACTGCCGCGCATCAAAATAATACTGCCTGTCCAGCCCCATTGCTTCCTTGTGAAGCTTCAGATACCGCTGATATTCCGGTAACGCCTCATGGGCTGACTGGATCAGCAGATCATAAACCTCCGGCTCCACGTCGTAAGCAGCCATGGCCCCGGCCCTCGAGGTCTCATATCCGTCTACCTGGGCCGCTGCCCAGTACGTCCTCACGCAGTCCTCCAGAAGGGCGGTATAGGTATGAACATACGATTTGTAATCCGCATACAGCTGCTCGCAGGTCTTTTTCTTAAATTCCCGGTCATATTCGCTGCTGTCCATGATCTCTTCGTACAGCGTATCCGTCAGGATCTGGGAAGTGCCGTCAGGCATCTGAATCTCAGAATGGGTTTCATCTGTATAGGTGAGTACATCATGGATTTCTTCCGCATGGCCCATAGCCGTTAACAGCGTAGAGATGACCTTGTTGGTTTCCTCGCTGTAATACACGTGGTCCGGATCCGTCAGATCCCGCAGCGCGTAAGCATAATCCGCCAGCAGAGGATCCGCCAGAAGCTTCTGCCGTGTTTCCATGGGAAGGGAATAGAGTTCCTCATCCGCGTAAGCGACAGCGGCCGACTGCTGCTGTTCCAGCTGGGAATACCTGGCCAGCATATCCCCGCAGGTTTTATCTGCCGGATTCAGCTGGGAACCAAGGTAAGCGTACAGGTACAGGCGATTCATAATCTTTGTCAGCTCCCCTTCGTTCACAGCCTCTTCATAGGCGTAAAGCCCTTCCGCCGTTCCCAGCTTTCCCCGGTACTGTTCCAGGTCGGAAACCAGCTTAAGAGCCTTCTCATAATCCTTCTGCCAGTCCTCTTCCGTCGGATATATCTTCGTCAGATCCCATGCGATGGGGTATTTCCCCGCCTCTCTTACCTCTGTTCCTTCTTTGGTTTCCCCGGCGGTCTCCGACTGCGCCTCCGTCTCCCCGGCGGAGCTTTCTTCTGCCTGGCCCTGGCCGGATTCCTTTTCGTCTCCCGCAGCTTCCGTCTGTTTTTCCGCGGATTCCGCCTCCGTCACGCTTGCTTCGCTTTCAGCGCTTTGACCGGCGTTTGTTTCCGTCCCGGCGCTGCTTCCGCATCCGGACAGCAAGCCCGCCAGAAGAGACAGGCTCATCAGGATCGCACACATCCGGCGGATCCCGTTTCGTCTCCGTGCCGGTCTCATACTGTTCCGTTGTTCTCTCATCTGTATTTCCTCCGTTTTTATAAAACTCCTTTTAAGTATACCATTTCTCCTCCCGATATTCCATTGACTTTTGCGCAGTCAAACTCCGACATTTATGTAATATAAGGCGCTGTCACAGAATTGCTGCAAACTGCAAGATACCGGATGCGTTCCGTGAGCGCACCCGGTATCTTTCTTAAGGACAATCGTTTGTTTTTTCGAATTACTGGTTTTTCGGATTACTGGTTCTTCCGGTTGCGGTTAAAGTTGATCAGGCAGCCGGCCTTGACGATGTCGCGCTCATTAGCGGTCATTTCCTTGCAGTACAGGCTGATTTCTGTCGCCTTGCCGTCCTTGATCACATAGGCCTTGATGTCATCCAGCTTGTTGTCAGTCATGGCCTGGCGGATTCCCGGCACATAGATGTAATCGTCAACCTCGAACATGGTGGGCTCGCCCTTCAGATGGAAGGGAACCATGCCCCAGTTCATCACATTGGAACGATACCGCTTGGTGGCGTAGTCCTGGGTGATATTGGCCAGGGCGCCGATGACTCTCTGGCAGGAGGCAGCCTGCTCGCGGGCGGAACCGTCGCCGGGCTTGTTGGCGTAGATGGTGGAGCCGATCTCTGTCTCTTCCATCTTCACATTCTCCTGTCCGGGAATGGTATTGATCACCCTGAATACTTCCACAAGCTCAGGAGCCTTGGCCGCGATATCCTCGCCTTTCTCCCTGGCGATTTCCAGAGCGTCCACCACTTTGGTCTTGCCCACATAAGCCGGATCCCTGCGGGACAGAGTGAACTCCGCCAGGCCCAAAGGATTGGAACGGTAGGAGGAAGTCTCACCGGAAGGAATCAGCTCGTCGGTGGTGGTCACTTCGTCCAGAATCTTGGAGCAGACCTTCAGTAGGATATTCTCTCCCAGAGGCGCTCTCTCCGGCCAGTCCTTGATGTTGGGGCCGTAGAACAGCGGCTGGCTGAGATCCGCCTTGCCGAAGCCCTGATATACCTTCGCGTCGTAAGGAGCGCGGCTGAAATGATACTCAGGCACATTGCCAAAAGCGTCAGCAAACTGCTCCGCGGAGGTCAGAAGGCCGCCGTTTGCCGCCGTCGCCGCGATGGAACGGGCATCCATAAGGGCTACTGCAGACATCTGGCCGTTGCCGGGCTTGGAACCTTCTCTGTTGGGGAAGTTCCTGGTGGTATGACGGATGGACAGGCCGTTGTGGTTGGGCGTGTCTCCCGCGCCGAAGCAGGGTCCGCAGAAGGCTGTCTTCACAACCGCGCCTGCGCTCATCAGATCGCCGATGATTACCTTGTTGGCCAGGTCTACATAGACCGGCATGGAGGACGGATATACGGAAAGGGTGAACTCACCTGCGCCGATCATCCTGCCCTTCAGCAGATTGTTGGCTTCCACCACGTTGGTGTAGTTGCCGCCTGCGCAGCCGGCGATGATTCCCTGCTGTACCTGAAGCTTGCCGTCTTTCACTTTGTCAAGGAGCGTATAGGGGGCTCTGCCCTGAGCCACCGCTTCGGCAGCCTTCTCAGTCTCGCGGAGGATATCCTCCAGGTTCTCATACAGAGCGTCGATCTCATAGGCGTTGGAGGGATGGAAAGGAAGGGCGATCATGGGCTTCACAGTGGACAGGTCAATGGAAACGCAGCCGTCATAGTAGGCCACATCCGCCGGATTCAGCTCTTTGTACTCTTCCCCTCTGCCATGCTCGGTCAAAAACGCCTTGGTGTCCTCGTCGGTTCTCCAGATGGAGGACAGGCAGGTGGTCTCAGTGGTCATAACATCCACGCCGTTCCGGTAATCCGTTGTCATGGAAGAAACGCCGGGACCTACGAATTCCATTACTTTATTCTTTACATATCCGTTCTTGTAGACAACGCCGCAGATAGCCAGAGCGATGTCGTGAGGTCCTACCCAGGGATTGGGCTTGCCGGTCAGATAGATGGCGATGACGCCGGGATATGAGTTGTCCCAGGTGTCTCCCAGGATCTGCTTGTCAAGCTCGCCGCCGCCTTCACCTACGGCCATGGTGCCCAGAGCGCCGTAGCGGGTGTGGGAATCGGAGCCCAGGATCATCTTGCCGCAGCCCGCGTACATCTCACGCATGAACTGATGGATGACCGCTACATGGGGAGGAACGAAGATGCCGCCGTACTTCTTGGCGGAGGTCAGTCCAAACATGTGGTCGTCCTCATTGATGGTGCCGCCTACCGCGTTCAAAGAGTTATGGCAGCAGGTCAGGACGTAGGGCATGGGGAAGGTGTCCATCCCGGATGCTCTTGCCGTCTGGATAATACCTACATATGTAATATCATGAGAAGTAAGGGCGTCAAATTTGATCTTCAGGTTCTCCATATTGTCATTCTGGTTGTGGGCTTCCAGAATGCCATAGGCGATGGTACCCTTCTTCGCCTCTTCCCTGCTCACGGCCTTGCCGGTCAGCGCGGTTACCTTCGCGGCCTCGCTCTCGGGGACAACCTCAGTCCCGTTCACCAGATACACGCCGCCATCGTACAGTTTTACCATGTGAATACCTCCTGTTTTGTTTTTTATTTTTAGAGTAACAATGCGTTATCTCTTTGTTGCATTTATCATAACGCAATGATATAATATTGTAAAATACTATATTTATAATAGAATCCATAGGTTTTATCTATTATTTGTAAGAATACGCAAAACGGGCAGCATATCCCCTTTCCCAGGATAAGCTTCTGCATGAATGCGCCGCGCGTCGCTAATACAATATCTGTTTTAATCCAATAAAAAGAAAGGAACTTCCCATGACAAGCCGTGAACTGTTATATGTCAAAACCATTGCCGAAGAGAAAAGCATTACCGGAGCCGCCCGGAAGCTGTACGTGGCCCAGCCCTCCTTAAGCCAGGCCATCCAGAAGCTGGAGGAACAGATCGGCACTCCCCTGTTCAACCGGACCACCAACGGGCTGTCCCTCACATTCGCCGGGGAGCGCTACTACTATATGGCCTGCCAGATTCTCAAGATGTATGAGAATTTTGAAATTGAAGTCAGCGATATCAACAATCTGAAGACCGGGCGGATCCACCTGGGGATCACCAACCATCTGGGAAGCATCGTCCTGCCCCGGACCATGCGCCGTTTCACGGAAATCTGTCCTTTCATGGAGGTCATTGCCACAGAGGACAACACCGCCAATCTGGAGCGGCGTCTCCTCACCGGCGAGCTGGATTTCGTTCTCATGCATGCCCCGGCACAGATTCAGGAAAACCGGATCCAGTATGAGATTCTGGAGCGGGATCCCTTCGTGGTCGTCCTGTCGCCGGATCATCCTCTGATCTCCAGAGCCAGACCTTCGGACAACTCCCCATACCCGATTCTGGACATCCGTCTTCTGGAGGGCCAGCCCATGATACGGCTCTATCCGGAGCAGCGGATCCGCCAGGTGACAGACGCGGTTCTTCGCCGTGCCGGGATTAAGAATATCCGCACTGTGATGACTCTTCGGAACCATACCACCGCCCAGCTTCTGGCCGGCCAGGGAATCGGCATCACCATGGTTCCCCTCCGCTATTCCCGGCTGACCACGGAACAGACGCCCCCGGTCCTTTTGTCCATCGAAGAAAAATATCAGGCCTGGTGGGACACCTGTATCGCCACGACCCGGGACAGCTTTCTCTCCAAAGCCGACCAGCTGTTTATCCGCTGCATGAAAGAAAGTATTCTGATTGAATCTTAAAGTGAAATATGGTATGATACTAGCGTTCCGGAACTACATTTCCGAAGAGAAGAAGCGCTGTTTTATTGATGTACACAGAGTAAGGAGATCTTATGAATACCAAACATGCCCAGTATATGCTGACGATTCTGCAGGAAGGCAGCATCACAGCCGCCGCCAAGAAACTTTACGTATCACAGCCGTCCCTCAGTCAGATGGTAAAACTGGTAGAGAACAATCTGGGAATGCCCATCTTCAACCGCAACACCGATCCCATCACTCTGACCTACGCCGGTCAGAAATACATCGAAGCCGCCAGGCAGATCCTCACCATCAACAATAATCTGCAGAAGGAAATCAATGAGATCCATAATGAGGAATACGGAACCATACGCCTGGGCATCCCCGTACAGCGGGCCATGCAGGTTCTTCCTTACGTCATGCCCAAATTTATTCAGAAATATCCTCTGGTGAACATTGAGATTTTGGAACACGGTTCGGCCACCATCGAGTCCCTGGTGCTGGAAGGCGCCGTGGACTTCGCCTGCCTGACTACCCACCCGCGCCATGAGGAACTGGAATATATTCTGGTGGAGACCGAAGAACTGGTGCTTCTCACCGGTCCGAACTCCAATATCGCCAAGCGGATTCCTGCCGGAACGCCCATCGACATCACGGAAGCCAAGGACGAGATGTTTGTCAATATCAAGGACGGCCACAGCGTCCGCAAGACTCAGGACATGCTTTTCATCCGCAAGAACATGCATCCCAAGATCCTTTTTGAGACCATAAGCATTGAAGTGGCCAAGCGCACTGCCGTCGCCTGCAACGCTGTAATGATCTGCCCTCAGAACTATATTGAGATGACGCCGGAGCTTCTGCCCCACTGCGTCATGTATCCGCTTGTGGACATCGAGCGGAAACGGCATTTCTACATCTGCCACCGGAAGGACCGGTATCTCACCAAATACATGAAGGATTTTATCCTCATGCTGACGGAGCAGAAGGATCCGTTTATACCGTAGCGGCCCGCGGCGCCGGCGAACGTCTCACCGCGCGGCGTATCGCAGGAAAGCCTGCGGACCGTTTAACGGCTGCCCGCACCGGCGGACGTCTCACCGCGCGGCGTATCGCAGGAAAGCCAGCAGGCCGCTTGACATCGGTTCACGCCAGCAAAAGCCCCAGAATGGCCGCGATCAGTATGGTCTTGGGTATGGAAAGCTTAAACTTCAGAAGTATTACGCCGGAGATTACCGCGATCAGCACCAGATTCCAGGATACATTTCCGAATAAGGTGCCCAAAGACAGGGTGCTCCAGGACAGGACGCCCTCCGGCCAGAAGGTGGACAGGCTCAGGGTCACTCCTGCCGCCACCAGCATACCCAGGCTGGCAGGACGGACGCCCCGCATGGCGCTCTCCAGATACCGGTTACCCTTCATATGCATGATGAAATGGGCCGCCAGAAGAGACAGGGTCAGGGACGGCATCATCACTCCCAGACTGGCAAAAGCCGCTCCCAGGATTCCCGCCGTGCGAAGTCCCACGAAGGTGGCGCAGTTGATTCCCAGAGAACCAGGCGTCATCTCGGCCACCGCCACAATATCCATCACCTCCGACGACGTCATCCAGCCGTAGCGAAGCACCTCGTCGTTGATGACCGGTATCATGGTCATGCCGCCGAAGCTGCAGAAACCGATTTTCATAAAGGAAAGAAACAGTCTAAGATAAATCATCTTCTATCCTCCCTCTCCAGATCAGGAGCCCCGCGATCAGAGCGATGACCACCAGAAGCAGCTTGCTGAAGCCGGTCAGGGCGCAGATCAGGAAACTCACTGTCAGAATCACCCAGGAACTTTTCCATTTCACAGCCGTATCCCACATCCGAACGCACGCGCTTATGATGATGGGAATCACCACACTGCGGACCCCGGAAAGTATTTTCGCCACGTACACATTGTCCCGCAGTGCCGAATAGAAATAGGTAACCACGGCGATGGCGATCAGCGCCGGAAGGGACAGGCCGAAAGCCGACACCACAGCCCCCGGGATTCCCGCCATGGCGTAGCCGGAAAACACCGACATATTAATGATCATGATTCCCGGAAATGATTTCGCCAGGGACATAAAATCCACGATCTGCTCATCGGTCATCCAGTCCCTCTTTTCCACAAACTCCGTCTGTATCTGGGCGATGATACTCCAGCCGCCGCCGAAGGTAAACAGGCCGATCTTGGCCATGGTAATAAAAATCGTCCACAACCGTTTATTCTTTTCCATGGACAGACACCTTCTTTCTGTATTTTATAAGATTCTCTATTCGCACGCAGGCCGTGACCGGCCGCACAACTTTCCCACAGGCTGCATTCAGCTCCATGGGAATTCTCACGCAGGACCGTAATCGACTGCCGCGCCGGCCCGCTTTCATGCCGCAGCCGCGTCATCTCATCTTCAGGCCATGATCAGGCACCACACCGGCACCGTGACCATGGAAAGCAGGGTGGAAAGCACCACGCACTTCGTAGCGAAAATCTCATCTTTTTTGTATTTGGACGCCATAACGGCAGTCACGCTGGCCGCCGGCATACCGGAAAGCACCACCGACACTTCCATAACCAGGGTGTCCACACGGCCGAGGCGGCAGCCGATGAGCACAAGAAGAGGAATCAGGATCAGACGCACCAGAGAATAATAAAAGGTATCTTTTTCAAACAGGGTGCGCAGATCCACTTCTCCCAGAATGGTGCCCACCAGAAGCATGGCCAGAAACGTGTTGGCGTTGGCCACTGCCTTCAGCGTGCTGTCCGCAAACCCTGGAAGGGAAATCTGTGAAATCATAATGACGAAGCCGATGACCACCGCCAGAATGCAGGGATGGGTAGCTATTTTCTTCAGGAGCGTCTTTTTGTCCGGCGCTTCCGTAAAATAGGTCAGCCCCACGGACCACATGAAGGCTCTCTGGGGAATCACGTAGATGGATGCGTAAAGAAGTCCCAGCCCTCCGAAAATCCCTTCGGCGATGGGATTGCCCAGTATGCCGGCGTTGGAACAGATGGTGGCATACTGAAGCACTTTCTTCCTCTCATCCCGGAACCCCGGATATGCCGCCATTCCCAGAAAGTAGCAGCCAATCTGAATCAGCACTGCGACGATCATTATCTCCAGGGTGCTCATAAGGATCTGATGATTGAATTCGATCTGAAAGGACCGGAGAATGCTGCAGGGAAGGGTCACATTGATCACCAAATCGGACAGAAGCGCCTTGCCTCCGTCCGGGATCATGCCCCTTCTTCTCAGATACATGCCCAATAACATAATGAGAAACAGAGTGATCTGCATCTCAAATAATCCCGAAAAATCCATAGTCTCCCTCTTTTCCACCCAATCATACTCTTTTTTTCGCCGCAGGTCAAATAGATAATCGCCAATATCCGCTATAGTCTTATTCCTATAGCGAAAATGCCGCGGCAAAAGCTGTTTTAACCCCTATGATGCCCGGACTGCCCCTCGCTTCGCGCTCCCGCAGCAATAAGACTGCCACTATATAAGTCATAGCTTATTATGTATTTGCATTTTGACTTATTCTCCATTATAATGTCAGGTGAAAAGCATTCACTTGTGTCCGGCACACTCCGTCCTGTAGTGCCTGCGGGGCTGTTGTCACAGTATATGTTTTACGATTTCCATTTTTCTGCCAGGAATTGTGGGATGATGCCCCAGGCAGCCGGCTCCGGCTGCGGAGCGCGCATATGGAGGGAATTTCATGGAAGACGTCAGTTTAACAGAGATGCTGAACGCAAGAGAAATGCGTTGTCGGATTCAGCAGCAGCTTATTCTCGCTCACCAGAGACCGCTGATCTGTCTGACCCTCAATATTCCGGGACCGGTTAAAGTGCTGCCCGGAGTTCCGGAAGCCTTTGAGACTGGATGCAGGCGAATCGAGGCTATTCTGCAAGAGCATCGGATTTCGCTGCTCCACTCGGAGGCGGTTAAGGAAAAAACAGGCTATGAAGCCTTCTACTGCATCGACGCTTCTCCCGAGACAGCCAAGTCACTCATGATCCCTCTGGAAGATCAGGACCGTCTGGGAAGGCTTTTTGATATTGATGTTCTGCGAACCGACGGCACCAAGGTTTCCAGGGAAGAACTGGGATTTTCCCCCAGGCGCTGCCTTCTCTGCAGCCAGCCGGCTCACGTATGCAGCCGCAGCCGCAGACACAGCGTCGCTGAGCTGGTTGCCGAGATCAATCATATACTAAAGACTGTCTGACAGGATTTCTTATGACTAACACTGCCCTGAAGGATACCGGCCTGGTATCCCGTATTTCCGATATGATCCGATACGCCCTGATCTCTGAGGTATCCGCCACCCCCAAGCCGGGACTGGTGGACCTTCACGACAACGGCGCTCATACCGATATGTGCTATGACACGTTTGCCGTCAGCACGGAGGCCATTACGCCCTATCTGGTTCAGATGTTTGAAACCGGTCTGAACTGGCCTGTTCAGGATGGAGACGGACTTTTCGCGGCAATCCGTCCCATTGGCATAGAAGCAGAAAAAGCCATGTTCCAGGCCACCCGGGACGTCAATACCCACAAAGGGATGATTTTTTCCATGGGAATCACAGCGGCCGCCGCAGGTCTGTATTATCAGACAAACCGGCGTTTCCGCGCAGATCCCATACTCCTCCTCTCCGGCCGCCTCTGCCGCGACAGCCTGGAAAAGGATTTTCAGAAGATTGACAGGGAACACCCCAGAACCCACGGAGAGATTCTCTATGTCCGCAGCGGCCTTAAGGGGATTCGCGGAGAGGCCCAGGAAGGATTCCCTTCCATCCGGAATATCTCTCTCCCTGCCATGAACCGATGGAAGATAACCTGCATTGACGATAATCAGGTTTATCTCAATACATTACTTGCCCTGATGTCACAGGTGGACGACACCAATGTGCTGACACGGACCAGTTCCCGCTCCCTTGCCTGCATGAAGGCCTGCGCCCTCCAGGCGCTGGAGCTGGGCGGCGCCGCTACGGCACAGGGAATGGCCGCCCTTGAGCGGATGAACCGGGAGTTTATCCGTCTCAATATCAGTCCGGGGGGATGCGCGGACCTTCTGGCTGTCACGATCCTTCTGTGGCGTCTGGAGCATTACAAGGAGGAGGAAAACTGAAATGAAGAACTTTGAAAAAGTAAGCGAAAAGCTTCAAGAAGCTGTATTCATCATCGCCCAGGCTTTTGAACTGCTTCTCGCGCTGATCGTGGTCGTGGCCCTGCTGATCGTTCTCTGCGAAGTGCCCCATCTTTTCAACATGCTTTGGACTACCACCGGTCAGTTTAACGTATTCCTGGAAAGCATCTTCGAGATGATCATCGGAATCGAGCTACTGAAGATGCTGTGCCGTCACGATCTGGACTCCGTGGTGGAGGTTCTGCTCTTTGCCGTGGCGAGAGGCCTGATCATCGAGCATATGCCCATTTACTTTACGCTGCTGGGCATCATCGCCATCGCCATCCTGTTCATGATCCGGAAATTCCTGTTCGTGTCCGCCCTGGACAAGCATGAAGGAGAAGCGGAAAAGGGAAAAGAATCATGATACACCGTGTCGATTCAGACGTCTTAACCTGCTGACGTCTGTTGTGTACAATATACTCAGCCTGCAAGGGGCTGTTGCAGAATGCTGCAGTGAATATTTCTGCAACAGCCCCTTGTATTATGATCAATTTTCCAGCGCCTGGGCGATATCCGCGATGATATCGTCGGCGCTCTCGATTCCCACGCTGAAACGGATCATAGCCGGGTCTACGCCTGCTTCCACCAGCTGTTCATCGCTTAACTGCCTGTGGGTATGGCTGGCCGGGTGAAGGACCGAAGTTCTGGCGTCCGCCACATGAGTCACGATAGCCGCCAGTTTCAGCTTATCCATGAATTCCGCCGCTGCCGCTCTTCCGCCCTTCAATCCGAAAGAGATGACGCCGCAGGTTCCATTGGGCATATATTTCTGTGCCAGCTCGTAATACTTGTCCCCTTCCAGTCCTGGATAATTGACCCAGGCCACATCCTCGCGGGATTTTAGGTATTTCGCCACTTTCAGGGCGTTCTCGCAATGCCTGGGCATGCGCAGATGCAGGGTCTCCAGGCCAACATTCAGAAGGAACGCGTTCTGGGGCGCCTGGATGGGGCCCATATCCCGCATCAGCTGGGCCGTAGCCTTGGTGATATATCCGGCCTTGCCGAATTTCTTCGTATAGACTACGCCGTGGTAGGACTCGTCGGGAGTGGTCAGTCCCGGGAACTTGTCCGCGTGGGCTTCCCAGTCGAAGTTGCCGCTGTCCACGATACAGCCTCCCACCGTCAGGGCGTGTCCGTCCATGTATTTCGTGGTGGAATGAGTCACGATATCCGCGCCCCACTCAAAAGGCCGGCAGTTGATAGGCGTGGCAAAGGTATTGTCCACAATCAGCGGCACGCCATGCTTATGAGCCAGGCGGGCGAATTTCTCGATGTCCAGAACCACCAGGGCCGGGTTGGCGATGGTCTCTCCGAAGACCGCCTTGGTGTTGGGACGAAACGCCTTCTCAAGCTCTTCCTCGGAAGCATCCGGATCCACCAGAGTGCATTCGATTCCGAACCGCTTCAGGGTCACGGTAAACAGATTAGAGGTCCCGCCGTAGATCGTGGCGGCGCTGACCACATGATCTCCCTCGGAACAAATGTTGATGATGGCAAACATATTGGCTGCCTGGCCGGAGGAAGTAAGCATGGCCGCCACGCCGCCCTCCAGCTTGCAGATCTTGTCAGCTACCATGTCATTGGTAGGATTGGCAAGCCTGGTATAGAAATATCCGTTCTCCTCCAGGTCGAACAGACGTCCCATCTGCTCGCTGGTCTCATATTTGAATGTGGTGCTCTGATAGATGGGCAGCACTCTGGGCTCGCCGTTCTTCGGCTGCCAGCCGCCCTGGATGCAGATTGTGTCAAGTGATTGTTTCTGGCTCATGATTCATCCTCCTGGTATCTGTACATTCCTTCAAGTTCCGTCCGTCACGTATGTTCTTATCTGAGCGCCGCTTTTGCCGCGCCGCGTCCGTTTCCGTCCTTGAGATACTTTAGTTTACCACCTGCCGGCCTTCCAGTCAACCGTGCGGAACTGCCGCAGAGAATAAAACGCTGCGATTTTCTTTCTTCACGGAAATCCATTATCCGCCGCTTTGCTGCCGCTCCTCAAACACTTCCTTCATCAGATCGATCAGATACCGCTCCGACCGGTCCAGGTAAGCGTCCTCCTTGTAGACCACATTCACGTTCCAGCTGTCCGGCTCCTCCGCATAGGAATAACAGCAGAGCCCTTCCACATTGCCCAGAACGTCAATGGCCCTCTCCGGCACGATGGTGACGCCCAGACCTCCTCTGGCCAGCTGAACCGCCGAGATACAGCTGGACACCTCCATGATCTGCTGCGGAGAAATCTTGTGGCGGCGAAGCACCGAATCCGTCTTTTTGCGGATGGCATGTCCTTTCTTCAGAAGAATGAAGGGCATCTGCTTCAAACTTCCCAGATTCACTACAGTATCGCTGCCTTCCTTCATCATCTCCGGCTTTACCACATCGGGGCCGGTTACCAGATACAGTTTTTCTTTATAAATCAGCTCCGTCTTGATTCCTTCCGGAAGCTCCGACCGGCTTCTGGGAATAATATAAAAATTAATCTCATCTCTGGTCAGCTGCTCCAGAAGCGTGTCGGAATTGGCTTCAAAGAGGCGGACCTCCACCCCCGGGAATTTCTCCTTAAAGCGCATCAGCACCTCCGGAAGCATGTAGCCCGCCCGCTCCGTGGGAATTCCCAGATTGATCTGGCCCTTCTCCCCCAGGCCGATATCCAGAAGTTCTCTGCGCAGATTGTCGTTGAGCGCCAGAATCTTCCGAGCGGTCTCCACATACTTTTCTCCAGCATAGGTCAGCGTCAGGGGATAATTCTTCCGCTCAAACAGCTTGACGCCTACGTCCTGCTCCACCTTGGAGACGATATAGCTCAGAGACGGCTGCGATATGTAGAGTTTCTTGGCCGCCGCCGTGATACTGCCGCAGTCCGCCACCGTGGTGATATAGGTCATCTCGCGAAAATCCATAGCCTGTACCTCCGATTTTCTGACTTAAATTCATTATACATCATTTTACCGGACATGGGAGAGTTTTTTTGCAAACCATTGGATTATCTTCCGGTAAATTGCTATAATATACCTGCCGGATACGATAACGCAGATTTCGATAAAAACCTGTTGTTCAACGCTGTTCCTGTAATACGCGAAATCATAACAGCTATGTCAGGAGGAAAATCATGACACTTCAGCAATTGAAATATCTGATCGCCGTTGCGGAAAACGGCTCTATCACAGAGGCCGCCAAAAAGTTATATATCTCTCAACCCAGTCTTTCCGGCGCAATCAGGGAAGTAGAAAAAGAGACAAAACTTACCATCTTCAACCGCTGCCGCACTGGCGTCGCTTTGACTGCCGCCGGTATGGAGTTTTTAGGCTATGCTCGTCAGGTTGTACAGCAAATGGAACTCCTGGAATCCAGGTACATTGAAAATCAGCCGGAAAAAACACGCTTCTGCATTTCCACTCAGCACTATACGTTTGCCGCCAACGCTTTTGTGGAGCTGGTTCAGCGTTTCGGGCAGGAACGGTATGAGTTTATTCTGAACGAGACGCAGACACACCAGATCATCGAGGATGTCCGAAACCGCTTTTGTGACCTGGGGATTCTCTATCTTTGTCAGAGCAATGAAAACGTCCTGCAAAAAATCTTTGAGGAATACGCGCTGGAATTCCATGAGTTATTTACCGTGGCTCCCCATGTATTTTTACGCAGGGAACACCCTCTGGCATCAAAAAAGACAATTACATTGGAAGATTTGAAGCCATATCCCCGGTTAAGCTTTGTACAGGGAGCCTATGAATCCTCCAGCTTTTCAGAAGAACTGTTCAGCAATGAAATCGCAGAAAAAAGCATAAAGATCAGCGACCGCGCCGCGATCGTAAATTTCATGATCGGGCTGGACGGCTACACTATTTCAAGCGGTATATTTCCAAAATACCTGCACGGTGATTCCATCGTCTCTGTCCCCCTGGACGCGGATGAACGGATGCGGATCGGCTATCTTTTGAACAAAGATCGGGAATTATCCGAATTGGGTCAAATCTATATCGAAGCCTTAATGCAGTACCAACAGAATCAGGTATAGGATGTTCCTATGGTTTAACCTCAAAAATCAATATTACCTATTGCAAAGCCTTCCGGTGTATAGTAATTAAAGTAATAATACAAAAGACGCGTCACTGGCGCATTTTTTTGCATACTGACGTAATCGGAAGGAGGCAGTACAATGCCCGGCTATGTACTCGGTAACTTTTTTGTCTATTCTCTGATCAACGCGTTCACCCCAGGACCGGGGAATATCCTTGCCTTAAACACGGTAACAAATTATGGCTGGAAGAAAGGGAGACCCCTGTTTTTCGGTATCTTTACCGGTTATTATGTCGTACAGCTGCTTTGCGCGGTATTCGTTTTTGGCGTCAGCACCATTTTGCCCGATGTGCTGAGTGTGATGAAATATGCCGGCGCCGCGTATATCCTTTGGCTGGCTGTCCATATCGCGCTCAGCCATCCGGACGAAGGCAGCAGTGAGAAATCGGCCTCCTTCTGGAAAGGCTTTATGCTGCAGTTTGTGAATGTGAAAATATATATGTTTGGCATTACCGCACTCACCGGCTATGTGACGGGCTACAGCACGGCCCTGTGGGTACTGATCCTCTTTGAACTTGTAATCGCAACCATAGGAACGATCGCAACCTCCACATGGATCGGCACAGGAATGATCATACAGAAATTCTATCTTCAGCACTACCGGACAATCAACATCATTCTGGCTCTGACGCTGTTGGAATGTGTGTACAGCATTCTAAAATAAACAAACCTTCCGGATAAATCTCACCTAGAGCAAATTTCCGCAGGCAGCGCCGCCAATGATCAAAGCAGCCCCCGCGATCTGCAGCGGCGTCATGGTCTCATGCAAAATCAGTACGGATAACATCACAGCGGACAACGGCTCCAAATAGCCACTTATGGCCACAGACTGAGCGGGAAGATCGCCAATCGCGGAAAAATAGCAATAACAGCCAACACCGGTATTGAACAAGCCAAGCTGCAGGACAAAAAGCCAGTCGCCGGAGGGGATTTCCATAGAAAGCCCTTGTTTCCATCCGACAAAAACCGCTACAACGACAGCCGTACAAAAAAGCTGTATGCCCGCGTTCTCCGTTCCGGTGATTTCCTGGGCCAGCTTATTGGACAGTACCATAACGGCGTAAGCAGCCGCCGACAATCCGGCGCACAACAATCCCCACGCGCTTATCCCTTCTATGACCGCCTGCCCGCTGATAAAAAACGCCCCCAACAGGGCGGCGGCCAACTCCGCGACTTTGGCGAACGTTATCCGCTCTTTGAGAATCAGCGGAGAAAGCGCGATCACGATCGCCGGGCCGGTGTAATTGATCAGCATACCAAGGCTGACGCCGATCCGGGCATAGGCCTCAAACAGAAACAGCCAGTCTGCCGCCATGGCGATACCCGAAACGGCGATAAACAGCAAGTCCTTTTTATGCCGGAGCGCGGTAAACCGGTGCCCGGTAAGAAAAAATAATCCAAGCAGCAAAGCGGCGCCCAGCACCGAGCGCAGAAAAACAATCTCATAACTGGAAAGATGAATATAACTTGCGACCACTCCGTTTGAGCCAAAAAGCAGAAGCCCCGCAAGATATTTGAAATAAGATTTTTTCGTATCCATCTAAATGAAACTCCTTTTGGGCATGCTGATTCCCTCCCGGTCTTGATTTTGCCCTTCACTTATTGTATCATTGTGCTATGGATTTGAAAAACAAATTTATCAAATGAATTATATTCGGAAAGCGAATGAACCATATGGAAATGAATCTTCAGAAATACTTTTCTTTCGTCAAAACGGCGGAATGCGGAAGCTTTACAAAAGCGGCGGAACTGCTGAACTATTCTCAGGCCAGTATCAGCAGAATGATCGGCGATCTGGAAAAAGAATGGAAGGTATCGCTTCTTGAGCGCGGCGCAGGCGGCGTCAGGCTTACCTCCGACGGAATGAAGCTGCTGCCCTATGCG
>CANQRW010000048.1 GCA_947626365.1 uncultured Lachnospiraceae bacterium | reverse complement strand
AACGCCCCCGGTCATAACAGTGATACGTTCCGCATGGCGATGTTACTGTATTATTGCTGCGGATTCCGAAAGTCAGAAGTCCAGAACCTGAGGGTGGGGGATATTGAATTCCAGACCGGCAGGATCACAATACTCAACGGGAAAAATGATGTAAGCCGCATCGTTGCTGCCTCCGACTCACTTTTGGGGGAACTGCAAACCTATTACAATAAATACCTTCGGAATGCCGATCCGGGAGATTTTTTTATTCACGGTCCTAAAAGCAGACGATATACAGAAAGCATGCTTTATGGAAACTTCCATTGGCTGCTTTCAGAAGCCGCAATTCCGCCGAAACCGGATGGGGGACGCCAGCGCCTGCATGATGTCCGCCATACCTTCTGTGTCCGGGCTCTTGAGCAGATGCAGGAAAAAGGCTTTGACCTGTATACCTCCCTGCCGCTTCTTTCCACGTATCTCGGCCATAAACACATCACGGAGACAGAGTATTATCTGCGGATGATGGAAGAACACTTTGGCGGGATACTTGAAAAATCCGATTCCTGCCATCCGGGGATTTTTCCAAAGCAGGGAGGCGGTGATGCCGGTGAATGAAAACAGCTTTTCCTATCATCTGACAAAATATTTTGCTGAATATCTCCCAAAACAGGCAGCGGCTTCCCACAATACGATCCTCTCTTACCGGGACACCTTTGTACAGCTTATGGAATTCTATAAATCGGAGTACCGCCTGCCGCCTGAAAGGCTTGGTTACAGGGACTTTACCGCCGTCCGGATTGAGCGGTTCCTTACCCATCTGGAAGAAGTACGCGGCATCAGTATCCGCACAAGGAACCAGCGGCTGGCAGCGATCCATGCCTTTTTCCGTTATCTCCAGTACCGGGATCCCGCTGGGTTTGAACAATGCGCCCAGATCCTTTCCGTGCCATTTAAGAAAGCGCCTGTCACGCTGATGAATTACATGAGCGCGGAAGAGATCCGGCTGCTTTTCTCTGTTCCTGACCAAAGACAGGACGGGCAGCTCCGCGATTTATCCATCCTGGTACTGCTGTATGAAACGGGCGCCAGGGTACAGGAATTGATCGACCTGTGTCCTGCAAATATCCGCTTCTCAGTACCTGTCACAGTGGAGCTTCATGGGAAAGGAAACAAAACAAGGCTCGTTCCTGTCAATGCGGATGCCGCCGCCATTGTCAGGAATTACATCCGCCGATGCAACAGGGCGGATGCAAACGAGCCGTTGTTTGTGAACCGCAAAGGCGAAAAGCTTACCCGTGCAGGTATACAATACATCATAGATAAGTATGTGTCAATTGCCCGAGATCTGCACCCGGAACTGTATAAAAATAAGATCACGAACCATTGTTTTCGCCACAGTAAGGCTATGCATTTGCTGGAGGCCGGGGTAAACCTGATTTACATTCGTGACCTGTTGGGACATACGTCGGTGGTCACGACTGAAATCTACGCAAAAACCAATCCCAAGATCAAAGAAGAACAATTGAAAAAGCATAGCACATCCATGGAAACGTCACAAAGATACAGCCAAAAACAGAAGGAAGATCTGATAAGCTGGTTGAAAAAGAATTTATAAAATGGTAAAATTTTATGTAAAGTAAAAAGTTCCGGATTTCCTTATTTCAAAGGGAATTCGGAACTGACTTTGCATAACTATTAACTTCACATAACACCGTGATTACCTGATTTTAGGCAGCGAAGTCCACATTGACATTTACGACGACCGGCTAACCATTTTTTCACCCGGCGGTATGGCGGACGGGACACGGATACAGGAACGGGATATAGAAAATGTTTCCTCTACCCGGCGCAATCCTATTCTGGCCGATATATTCGGACGATTGGGATACATGGAACGTCAGGGCAGCGGCTTTAAGAAAATTACGGATGCCTATCATGCCGCCCACAATTTCCGTACGGAGCTGGAGCCGGTCTTTTATTCAGATGTTACCTCATTTCAGGTCACACTGTATAATCTAAACTATGATACGGATGAAAAATGGATTGTTGAAAACGAAAAGGTAGCGTTTGCACAGGAAAAAGTAGCGTTTGCACAGGAAAAGGTAGCGTTTGAAGCGAAAAAAGCAGCGTTTGCACGCTCCCTTTCTGAAATCAAAATCAATGTCCCGACTAAAGACAAAGTGCTTGCCCTTTTCGACTGCTTTGAATATGAGAGAGCTTTCAGTCGTTCAGACCTTATGCAAATGTTTGATATGGCTTCATCCTCCGCAGGTAAAGTAATCAGCAGACTAAAAGAAGCAGGGTTAATCAAAGCAGTCTCCGGGCTTGGGAAAGGAAAATATAAATTTACAGACCGACAGTCTTGATTATTCGTTATATTTGTTTTCGGTGGATTCAAAAAATAACTCTCTGTTCAGTGAGATTTTTACTATTTTATTCAGTCAAATTGCAGTCCGGCACCATAACCCGCAAAACCACAAGATCCTCCGGCGCGCTGCTGGTGCCAAGATACACCGCGTACTCGCCGTATTCGCGGACAAAGGCGCCGCTTTTTTCCTCATAATAAGCCAGCTCCGCCGCCGGGCAGGAAAGCGTGACATCCTTTTCCTCCCCGGCTTTCAGGCGTACTTTCTGGAAATCTTTCAACAGCTTCCGCGGGCGCTCCACGGCGGAATCCGGCACGCCGACGTACAGCTGCACCACCTCCGCGCCGGAGCGCGCGCCGGTATTTTTCACTGTCACGGACGCGTAAAGCACGCCTCCGCTGTGCCACGCCCTGTGGCCGGAGAGGCGGAAAGAGGTATAGGAGAGGCCGTAGCCGAAGGGATAGCGCGGCCGCCGGCCGTTTTTCTCCAGCAGCGTATAGCCGTGGTAGTATCCGTACCGCTGCTGCGACGCCTGCCAGTCGATCTTTGGCAGGTCGTTTTCATCTCTCACGATCGTAAACGGCAGCTTGCCGGACGGGTTCACCCTGCCGAACAGAATCTGCCCGAGCGCGGCGCCGCCCTCCATGCCGGCATAGTACAGCAGCAAAATGGCCCCGACCTTCTCACACCAGTCCTCCATGAGAATCATGCCGCCTCCGGACAGCACCACCACGGCGTCGTCCCGCACGGCGGTCACCGCATCCAGCAGCGCCTGATCGCCAGCGCCGAGCGCAAGGCCGGCTTCCCGGTCCCCGCCCATATGCTTCCGGTTTTTCCGGTCCGTCTCGATGCACTCTCCCTCGCTGGCATAATCATTTCCCAGGACAAGAATCACATAGTCGGCCCTCCCGGCCAGCCAGCCGGCGTGCGCCGGATCCGTTCCGCCGTAATAGGTCACCTCCGCCCCGGCCGCGCTGCGCACGATCCCCTGCAGCGGCGTCACGACGTAAGGCGGGTATACCCGGCTGGAGCCCCGGTCCCCGGTCAGCTCCAGCGAGGCGAGCCCGCCCAGCACGGCGATCCGCTTCTTTTTTGCCTTCAGCGGCAGCAGGCCCCGCTCGTTTTTCAGCAGCGTAATCCCTTCCGCGGCGCACTGAAACGCCAGCTTCCTGTGCTTTGCGAAATCCTGATCCGCCGGCTTTGTCCTGCCGCCCCGGGCCTGATGCGCCAGAACCGTGCGCACGATCCGCACGGCGGCCTCATCCACGGTCCGCTCCGGCAACTCCTGATTCTGCACAAGCGCTTTCAAGCGGTCGCCGTAATAAAAGGTGTTCGGCATTTCCACGTCCATGCCGGCCTCCGCCGCCTTCTTTGTGTCCGTGATTCCCCAGGTAAAGTCGCTGATGACGATTCCGTCAAATCCCCACTCGCCTTTCAGGATGTCCCTGATCAGGTAGGAGCTCTGCCCGCACTTATCCCCCTGGTAAAAATTGTAGGCGCACATGACCGCGCCGGCCCCGGCCTCAACGCAGCTTTGAAAATGCGGAAGCATGACCTCCCGCTCCGTCCTTTTGTCACATATGATATTGACGCTGTGGCGCACATTTTCCATGGAGTGAAAGGCATAGTGCTTGACGCAGGCGATGACGCCCCGGCTCTGCACGCCGCCGATCAGGGCGGAGGCCATCCCGCTTATGAGGCAGCCGTCCTCGCCGTAGGCTTCCTGCATGCGTCCCCAGCCGGGATGATAAGGCAGGTTCACGCATACCCCGCCGAAAAAATTCCCGCCCGCATACCGGACCTCCTCCGCGACGGCAATCCCGATTTTTCGCTCCAGCTCCCGGTCAAACGTCGCGCCGCGCAGCAAAGACACCGGAAAGCACGTAAAAATCCCTCTGCCGCACACCACGCCGCGGGTGCCGTCCACAAAGGAAAGCGCCGGAACCCCGAGCCGTCCGTTTCCGCCCGCCTGATTGGGCGTTTCATTGTAATGACGCACAAACTGGCCGCGGATTGCGCCCTGCGCCTCCTCCCAGCTCGCGCTGCCGCTCATCAGCCTGATCTTTTCGTCCAGCGTCATCCGCTCCACAATCCGCACCGCCCGATCGTGAAATTTCCGCCGGTATTCCTTCCACTGATTCATATTCAGTCCTCTATCACCCGGTTCAGCAGCTCTCTGGCCATCGGTATTTCAAAATCCAGATAGCCTTTCAGCTCGTTGTCGTAATGCTCCATACTCCCCTTTTCCCGGAAATCCTTCGGCGTCAGCCCCGTCTTTTTCTTGAAGATGCGGTAAAAGCTCTTTTCCGATCCGAAGCCGCACACGTCGATGATGTAGTCCATCCGCTTGCCGGTATTTTTCAGCAGGCCCTTCGCCTTTTCCAGCCGCAGGTTGTCCACGATTTCCTTGGAGGTCATGCCGAGAAAGCTCTTGATGTTCCGGTCCAGCGTTTTTCTGCTCACGCCCAGCGCGCGGCAGCCGTATTCCAGTATTTTTTCCTCCTCCAGATGATCGTTCGCATAGTCGATGAAGGAGATCACCAGCTCCTGTTCGTCCACGGAGACGCCGTCGGAATAGCAGCTGTCATAGACCGTGTACTCAAAAAGATCCGCAATCAGAATGCAGGCGTCCGCCCGCAGCCGGAACTGCGCGCAGCGGTCCTCCTTCATCGAGGCGGCGACAATCCGCGCCATCTGTTTCCGAAAGACCGCGTACTCGCACTTCGGGGCCGGCTCCCGCGTGCTGTTGAGGTAAAATTCGATTTTCTCGTCCTCCGTCCCGAACAGGCTGGTATTCATCTGGACGATCATGCAGATGCAGGTCTGGCCGCCCAGCGCTTTCAGCGCGTGAATGCGGCTGGAATTGATCAGCAGAACATCCTGCTCTCCCAGCGTAAATACCTCCGACTGCACGCGGATTTCAATGCTCCCTTTCAGCACGCCGATCATCTCATATTCATTATGCCAGTGCAGCGTGCTGCTCTCAATCGCAGCGACGAACGCGTTCACCGGAAAATCAGTGGGGTTGCTGATCGACTCGTAAATTGAATATGTCATATCTTTTCTCCGTTTCCGAAAGCATTCCGTATCTATTATACCGAAAAACCAAAATATGCGCCATTTATGAAAATATACCGGAAAAATCATTTTCTCCGGCAAAAAACTCCCGCCATCACAGTCTGACAGCGGGAGCTTCCGTCCGGTTTATGAACGGGCTTCTTTCGCCCTTCTCTCTTCCAGTCCGGCCGCAATCTGCGGATAAATCTTGTCGAGGTTGCAGAATGCGAGCGTAATAAGGCCGATCACGATCAGCACCGCCGGTACGATCGTGAACACCGTCTTGATGCCGGATACCGTCGCCGCCGTCTGCGCGGGAAGGGTTCCGTCATACATCGCCCAGGCAAGTCCCCAGCCCACGAGCGCGGAGCCGAGTCCTGCGCCGACCTTCATGCCGAAGGAAGTCGCCGAGTTGGTGAGGCCGTCCAGACGGACGCCCGTCTTCCACTCGCCGTAATCGATCACGTCCGCAACCATGGCGAACAGGCCCGCATTGTGCGGAATGCCGCCGATGCCGAGGCAGATCAGGCCGACAACCGCCGTGGTAAAGTTTGCGGGCAGCAGCGCCATGATGAGAACGCCGGCCAGCTCAATGACATAGCCGAGCATCATGCTCTTCCACTTGCCGAGGAGCTTGTTGATATACGGATACACCAGGTTGCCGATCATCTTCGGCAGGATAAAGCAGAGCGTCAGGGTGCCCATGAGGCCCGCATTGCCGAGCACGTCTCTTGCAAAATAGATGCGGAGGCCGTTGTTGACGCCGAGAATCGTGTAGTTCAGGACAAACACAATCGTCAGCAGGAAGAAATATTTATTCTGGAACAGATACTTGAAGGAACTGCCGACGCTGACCTTGTCCTCCGCCTTCTGCGCCTTCGCCGTGTTCTGCTCCACGTTGGTGCGCTCCTTCGTGCCGAAGAACGTGATCAGCAGCAGCACGATCGCGATTCCGCCGAAGATGACCGCCATGCCGGTCCAGCCAAACCCGTCCACAAACTTGGTGCAGTTGTAGTTGATGAAAAGCACGGTCGCCATGGTCAGGAAAAAGCGGATGGAGCTCATGGTAACGCGGTCCGCCGGGTTCGGCGCTTCCAGCGCCAGCAGCGTATTGTAGGCAAGGTTGCAGGCCGTGTAAATAACCGCCGCCATCAGAATATAGGTGATCGATGCGTACGCCAGCTTGCCGCCGCTGCTCAGCGAGGAAGGAATGCTGAACATCAGCACCAGGCCCAGGCCCATCGGGATCGCCGACCACAGAATCCACGGGCGCGCCTTGCCCCATCTGGTATGCGTGCGGTCGATAATGCTTCCCATGACCAGATCCGAAACGCCGTCCAGAAGCCTGCTCAGCAGCATCAGCGTACCGATGGTCGCCGCCGCGATTCCCACGCTGTCCGTATAATACAGCGTCAGATAGGAACCGATCGTTGTCCACACAAGGTTGCAGCCGCCGTCGCCGACTGCAAAAGCGATAATCTCACGCCATGAAGGCTTGTTGTTCTGTTTCATTTCATTTCTCTCCTTTCTCTTCTCTCAAGTTCAGGGTCAGCAGGGACGCGCTGCCCTCTCCCCGGTAAACAAAATACAGCTCTTTTTCCTCTTTTCCAAACGACACGCGCGTCTCAGCCGGCGTCCAGTAAGCGGCCGGCGCCAGGGCGATCTCCGCCTTCTTTTCGCCCTGCGGATCGGAATAGATTTCCAGAAGCCCGTTCCCGTCCGCCCGGTAGACGACCTCGATGCTGCCCGTCTGCGCCAGATTTATGTACTTGTAGCCGATCAGCGTTTTGTCCTTGATGTTGGTGACGTACCGCTCGCCGTCCGTACATGTCATGTAAGGAAAATCCACCTCAGCGTTGGTACGTCCGATCGAGGACAGCGCGCCCATGTGCCCGTTTGAAAGGTTGCAGCAGTAAACCGCCGGATAGGACGCATGGCCCGACAGCGGCTCCGGATTCATGCCGCTCGTGGTGATGGTCACCTGCGGAATCCCGCCGTCTTCGTCAAAAAATACCCGCTCGGCGCAGCCCTGCCGGTTGTACTGGTTCACCGACGTGTGCCGGTGGTAAAAGATGTACCACTGGTCCCTGACCTGCACCAGCCCGCCGTGGTTGTTGCCCACCGACATCAGCTTGTCCGCTTCCTTCCGGCCTTTGTAGCCGACATCGCCGTTGCTGACGATGACGCCGCCGAAGGTGAAGCCGCCCATCGGCTCTTTGCTCACGGCATAGCAGAGCTGATGCGTGTTTACGGAAGAATAGATCAGGTAGTAGGCGCCGTTGATTTTGCGGATGGACGGGCCCTCAAAATACTCGTTTCCCTCAAAGGAAGTCCCGCCGCCGTATTTCAGGCTCGGAATGACGACCTTCGGTCCCTCCTCCACGGTGAGCATATCGTCCTTCAGCTTCAGCACGCTTCCGCCGCGCAGGTCCTGATTCTTGTAGCGGGAAATGTTGATCATGCACGGGGCGAAGCCGAAATACAGGAAATTTCCCTCCTCCGTGCAGATCACCGACGGGTCGTAGGTCTGGTTGTCCGCCATGACGGAGCCGTCCGGATACTGCACCCGCCCGTAAAACTCGTACTGTCCCGCGGGGGTATCGCAGACCGCCACGTTGATGGAATCCTGGAATTTGATGCAGTAGTAAAGGTAATACCTGCCGTCCCGCCCCTGCACCACGTCGGGCGCGTAAAGCGGAAGCCGGTCCGTGTTGTACGGATCCTGGTCTTTCCGGTAAATGACGCCCTCGCACCGCCAGTCGGACAGATCGTCGACGCCGGCGGACCATGCGACGTAATCCAGCTCGCAGAACTCGTTCCCGTTCTCCATGTCGTGGCTGCCGAACACGTACAGCCGGTCGCCGAAGACGTGCGGCTCGCCGTCCGGAATATGCTCGTACAGCGGCAAATACGGATTATGGCACTGCGTTTTCATTGTTTTCCTCCTCTCTGCTCCTAAAACAGGCCGTTTTTTGTATTATATTATACAAATACCGGCGGCCCGGCCCTGTCAGTTTCCCCTTTTTTCTCTGTCAAATACGGACAAATTCCGGCGTTTTGCCGCTTTTGTTTTTTCGCACAAAAAAAGACCGCCGCGGAAAGCGTCATGTCTCATATGACATTTTTCGCAGCGGTCCCGTTTTTTATCCGGCCGCCCGGATGAATATCTGATTATTTTCGCGCTTTTTGCAGCAGTCAGCGCCGCTCCTCCTTTTTCCGCCCCCAGCGCAGGTAGAAATACGCCACCTCCATGATGCAGCACGCCGTCCAGCCCACCGGGTAGCTGAAGCCCACAAGCCGCTCCGTGTTGCTGATGAAGCGCGTCACGACAAACAGGTAAACCTGCCGCAGCGCCACAAAGTTCAGCAGCATGATCACCATTGGCCCGGTGGAATCCCCGCGTCCGCGGAGCGCGCCCGCCAGGGTGTGGTTGACGCAGTTAAAGAGCATGAAAAAGACATTTCCCTGCAGAAACAGCACCCCGTAGCGGATAACGTCCGCGTCGCCGGTAAAGATGCCGGTGACCGGAGCGGCAAAGAAATACAGAAATACGGCGATGATTCCCGTGAAGCCCACCGTGAGCGTGATCGACTGCACCGTGCCCTTATTCACGCGGTCGTCCTTTCCCGCGCCGATGTTCTGCCCCACGAAGGTGGTCGCGGCCTGCGCCATGCTCTGCATGGGAAGCATGATAAACGTGTCCAGCTTGTTGTAGCAGCTCCAGCCGGCCATGCAGGCGGAGCCGAAGCTGTTGATGTAGGACTGTACAAATACATTGGAAAAGGCGGTGATGACCGACTGCACGCCCGCCGGCAAACCGATCACAAAGATCTGCCGCAGAACCGTCAGGTCACATTTCATATCCCGCCATGACAGGTGATAGATTTCCTTCGTGCGGCTGAGCAGCACCAGGATCATGATCGCCGAAAGAAACTGGGCGATAATCGTGGCATAGGCCACGCCCGCAATGCCGGCGTGAAACACGATGACGAACAGCAGGTCCAGCACCGCGTTGACCACGCTGGTAAAAATCAGAAACAGCAGCGGCCGCCGGGTGTCTCCCACCGCCCGCAGGATTCCGCTTCCCATATTGTATACCAGCAGGCCCAGCATGCCCGCAAAATAGATTTTCAGATAAACCGTCGCCGCATCCATGACGTCCTCCGGCGTGGACATGAACAGCAGCATGGGGTGCACCATCAGGATGCCGATCACCGTGAACAGGATCCCGCACACAAAGGTCACAAAAATCGTCGTCTCCACCGCCGCGTGCAGACGATCGTATTTTCTGGCCCCGTAATAGCGGCTGATCACCACGCCGGCTCCGGTGGAGACCCCGTTGAAAAAGAATACCAGCATGTTGATGATCATGGTTGTGGACCCTACTGCCGCCAGCGCTTCCTTTCCCACGAAATTGCCGACTACCAGAGAGTCCACGGTATTGTACATCATCTGGAACAGATTGCCGACGATCAGCGGAACGGCAAACTGAACCAGCAGAAGAACGATATTTCCTTTTGTCATGTCCTGTGCGGATGTCTTTTCTCTGTGCTTCATGGTGCAGCCTCCCTTTCTGCACTATTCTACCACAAAACAGGTACAAAGCAACGGCTCCGGTTCATTTTTCAGAGCAAATGGATATCCGCACGCAAAAATTCATTTTCTCCGTTTCGCGTTTCCCCTATTTCAGCGCTGCGAAGCCTTTCTCCAGGTCGCCGATGATGTCGTCGATGTGCTCCGTGCCGATGGAAAGGCGGATGGTGTTGCGCTTAATGCCCTGATCCAGCAGTTCCTCGTCGCTGAGCTGGGAGTGGGTCGTGGTCGCCGGGTGGATGACCAGGCTCTTGACGTCCGCCACATTCGCCAGCAGGGAGAAAATTTTCAGATTGTCGATGAACTTCCACGCTTCCTCCTGGCCGCCCTTGATCTCAAAGGTGAAAATGCTGGCGCCGCCGTTCGGGAAGTATTTCTGATACAGCGTGTGCTGCGGATGATCCGGCAGGGAGGGATGGTTCACGTGCTCCACCAGCGGATGGTTCGCCAGGTATTCCACGACCTTCTTCGTGTTCTCCGCATGGCGGTCCAGACGCAGGGAAAGCGTCTCCACGCCCTGCAGAAGCAGGAACGCATTGAACGGGGAAATCGTCGCGCCAGTGTCGCGCAGCAGGATCGCGCGGATGTAGGTAACGAAGGCCGCCGGGCCCGCCGCGTCCACAAACGACACGCCGTGGTAGCTCGGATTCGCCTCCGCGATCGGCGCATATTTGCCGCTCGCCTTCCAGTCAAATTTGCCGGAGTCCACGATGATGCCGCCCAGCGTCGTGCCGTGGCCGCCGATGAACTTGGTCGCGGAGTGAACCACGATGTCCGCGCCGTGCTCGATCGGGCGAATCAGGTACGGCGTGCCGAACGTATTGTCGATGACCAGCGGAAGCCCGTGCTTATGCGCGATCTCTGCCACCGCGTCAATATCCGGAATGTCGCTGTTGGGATTCCCCAGCGTCTCGATGAAAACCGCCCGGGTATTTTCCTGAATCGCGGCCTCCACTTCGCTCAGATTATGTACGTCCACAAAGGTCGTGGAAACTCCGTAGAGGGGGAGGGTATGCGCCAGCAGGTTGTAGCTGCCGCCGTAGATCGTCTTCTGCGCCACGATATGGCCGCCCGCCTGCGCAAGCGCCTGAATCGCATAGGTGATGGCCGCAGCGCCGGACGCCAGCGCCAGCGCCGCCACGCCGCCCTCCAGGGCCGCCATGCGCTTCTCCAGCACGTCCTGCGTGGAGTTCGTCAGACGCCCGTAAATGTTTCCCGCATCCGAAAGGCCGAAGCGGGCCGCCGCATGCGCGGAATCATGAAATACATACGATGTGGTCTGGTAAATCGGGACGGCCCTGGAATCCGTAGCCGGATCCGGCTGCTCCTGTCCCACGTGAAGCTGTAAGGTTTCAAATCTGTATTCACTCATTGTTCTGCGCTCCTTTGTCCTCTGCATTTTTATTAGCCGTATTATAATACGGTATCCCTACTATGTCAATAGGTTTAATAAGATTTATTTGCAAAAAATAATGCAGACGGATTGATCTGCCGCAGATCACTTTATCCTGCCTGCAACAGCGTCGAGCTGGGCTGCGATCACAGCGAATTCACAGTTCAAGTCCAGCGTCTTCACGCTTATCTGGTTTCCATTCATCTGATAATCGTTATCCGGCTGAATGACATCATCTGTTCCGGCATACAGGAGCATACCGGAGACTGTCTCATCAGGCGCGGCATCCCAGTTTTTGACGTAAGTGAATATCTGATAGAGGTTCCCTGAGTGAATCGTCCGTGTCCTATAGGGCGCTTTCATCTGCAGATTATGAGAGTAAAATTTTGCGTCGATGATAAGCGTTTTCTTTGTCCTGCCGTTTGAGAGCACAAGATCCGACTGCATGGTGGGAAGAAGATTTCTATACCCGTCTGTGACCTGCCACGCAATCTGAGGGGAATACGTTTTGATGTCGGGATGTTCTCTCCGGAAATATCCCAGAATGAACTTTTCGTACAGTTTCGCCATCGACTGATCATCAGCATAATCCATAATCCGTGCAGACCCGTCTGCGGATGTCTGCAGAAGCCCTTTTATGACAAACCGGCAGACAGCAATGAGCATACGATAGGTCTGATTGTTTCGGTCATACTGGATTTCCCAGTTGATTGTATGGATATCCAGCGAACTGACTTCACCAAAAAAGATCAGCAGCTTGCGGAGTTCTTTCTTCCTTGATTTTGAGATATCTGCCCTGAGCAGCAGCTCCATAGTCGTTTTAACGATGCGGTTTATATAAGCATCAACGGAAAACTCATCATATGCGCACACGAGCTGCTTCTTTCGGATAACCTGTGTCTTTACGGATTCGCCAACCTCTATCTTTCCGCGGGGAGAGCAAAGCGGTTCTTCGACCGTTATGTACTGTCTGCACAAACCCCGTTTAATCTGGACGGAAACGCCGCGACACAGAATAGCGGACAAAAGCTCCGCTGTATTATCAAAATTTTCCGCAGCAGCATCCCTATAACCTTGCTCATGCAGCACTTGAAAGGCATAGGCAAGCATATAGTAGATGTTCTGTATGCGGATCATTTAACCACCTCTCGGAGCGTACGGCTCCAGTCCCTCACTTTGGCGGCTTCGTCAAACCAATACTCCTTAAGCAGCGGGATCAGCTCATACTCGACTACAGATTTCATCCATTCATCGTTAACAGTAGACTTCGTGCAGAAATAGCTGTGCCCAATACAGAAACCTTCGCCCAGGGAATCATCATCTGCAATCGCCTCGTTAAGCTGTTCAACCGCAGCAATCAAACGGTCAAATTTCGGATTATTGACTTTTGTTCTGTATGCCCGAAAGCCGGACGATTCGAAAGCCGGAGTGATCTCAAAAAATGCGAACCGGCGGCGCAAAGCATAATCCAGCATGGCAAGACTGCGGTCTGCTGTATTCATCATGCCGATGATGTAAACATTGCTCGGAATAGAAAATTGTTCATCCGCATAGAGAAGCTGCAATTCTACTCCGCGTTTATCGTTCTCGATCAGCATGAACAGCTCTCCGAAAATCTTACTCAGATTGCCTCTGTTAATCTCGTCAATGATAAAAAAGTACGGGCGGTCATCCTCAGCCGCTTTGTGGCAGAACTCATAAAACACGCCTTTCTTTAGCTCAAAACCTGTCTCAGTGGGACGGAATCCCATGATGAAGTCCTCATAACTGTAACTCTGATGAAACTGCACCATTTTGACGCGGTTGTTATCTTTTTCTCCCAGGACAGAGAATGCCAGCCGTTTTGCAGCAAACGTCTTGCCGACGCCCGGCGCGCCCTGAAGGATTATGTTTTTCTTTGTCAGCAAAAGAGCCCGGAGGGTGTTATAGCGTACTTCGTCCATATAAACATCATGGAGAAAATCGGTCGCTGTGTACGGCTCGCAGGAAATTTCCTCTTCTTCGGCATCCATGGCATCTTCAACCGGCTTGTCCCCGTCAATCAGGTTCTGCAGCTTTTTTACAAGGTCGGTATATTGCGTAATATCCGTCAATGTCTTCATTACGCTTTGTCCGGTCAGTTCCCATTCGCCTTTATCCGTCCAGCGAACTTTTCTGATATTGCAGAAATGTCCGCGCTCAGGAGCATACACATACTCGCCCTCAACCACGCCGCGTCCGAGAATTTGCCGCATACCTTTTTTGACAAAAACAACATCTCCTGGTTTTAGCTCGTTCGCAAACTGCCATGTGGCAAGAACCTGATTTTTGTACGAACTGCTTCCGCCAAAAACTTCCTGCATTCTGCTGCGAATCTCCGCTTTTGAGCTATATGACATAAGGTCGCCTATTTCATGCCAGCCAATCGCCATGATGCCGTCAGCATAGTCTGTCTCCCAGTTTACCGATCCTTCGCCGGCAGCATAGAGCCAGTATCGGATCGCAGCAGTATCCTCAATCAACGCCGTATCGGTCGTTTCTTTCGGAATGATGCCATCAAAAATTTCCTCACCAAAAGAAAGGTCGATACCGGCCTCATCCGCTATTTTCCTGCAGCCTCTGCGGATGCTGCTGGATTTGTTTCCAGTCTGTTCGTAGTAGTATTTAATATTATCCTGCGTTGCCCGGAGCGCGTTAATCATTTGTTTTCTGCCGTAATCCCTGCCAATATGGACTATGAAAAATATCGTCGTTTCCGTATTCGCTCTCCGGGTGTACCTTGATCCGTTCACCATGGCAGCAAACAATGTGACCATTAGTTTATGAGAGGTTTCGCCAAAGCAGGGAACTTCTTTGCTCATGGCTTTGACAGCTTCATCCGTGGACAGAATGCCGTCAAAAGCCTGTTTTGCATATTTGTAGACCGTTGCCTCACAGTCGTACTCGTAGCCGATGTATGACCTTACGCCGCCCTTCGTGTCAATGAACTTCCTGAGCATGTTCAGATCGCTGTAATATCCTGCAGTGCGCTCTCCAGCACGGTCAGACATGACATCGTGGGTAAGATAGTCAAGAATCTCTTGCTTTGCCGCTGCCATTGACGTTTCACTCTCGAAACACTTCCAGAAGGACACGGCAATGGTATTCTGATACAGATAGAAAGCATCGGAGACATGGGTACTGACTGTGCTGTCTGTCCAGTCAGGATGCGTCTCGCGTAAATACTCTCTGTATTCCTTTCTGACCCGGCTAACGGTATTGCCTAAATCCATTTCCTGTACCTTCCTTTTCTGGGGTTCCATTATGCTGCTCTCACGGCAGTCCGTGGTCACTTCTCAAGCGACATTTAGCTATAAGTAATCCCTTTATTTGATCGTTTTCTGAACGGTATCCCCTGATCTTTTTAAGCTTCTTCCATGTTAATAATTTCTTTCAGCTGCCCTATCAAAACCGGCAGTTCATCGAAAACTACATCCGCTATGATATTCCAATTTGTTCCGTCATAATCATGACCTAGTCTGAACATTTCATGCCACAAGCAGCCTCTCTTTCATAATTGTATGATAAAATTCACTGTTCGTATTGATCTCGTGAATTTCAAATACATCCACCCTCTTGTCCAGCACCTCCCGCAATTCTTCGGCGAGCGCAAAGATCATAGTAAGCTTGAAATTTTTCCCTCCATATACCAGAAAATCCAAATCGCTGTCCATTTCCGCTTCTCCTCTGGCATAGGAACCAAACAAATAAATCCGCTCCACATGATACTTTTCGGCAATCGGCTTAACCAAACCGACTATACTTTCTATTGTAAATACTGCATTTTTCATGTGGCTGTCTCCTTTCTTTATTTCAGAATGAGCAGGCAGTTCATTCGGTGGCCCCGTGTTTCAGGACGAAGTATAAACCTGTTTACGAAATTATAAACCTGTTTTATTGGCGCTCTCCTACAGCGCCATCACCAGCGTCCCTGCCGTGATCAGGATCGCCCCGACGGCCGACTTTACGGTAAATTTTTCATGCAGGAACACAAAGGCAAGGAGCAGGGTAAGCACCACGCTCATCTTGTCAATCGGCACAACCCGGGACACCTCGCCGGTCTGAATCGCCCGGTAATAGCACAGCCAGGAAGCCCCGGTGGCGATTCCCGACAATATGAGATACATCCAGCTTTTTCTGCTGATCGCGGAAATTCCGCTCTGAGCGTGGGTCAGGAAAACCACCAGCCACGCCATGCCCACCACCACAACCGTGCGGATGGCCGTCGCCAGGTTTGAATTGACGTCCTCAATGCCGATCTTGGCCAGAATCGAAGTCAGCGCGGCAAATACCGCGGATAAAACTGCAAACACACACCACATCATGATTCTCCTTCATAAAACAGCAGGCTTGTCATGCTTCTCCGTCCTCCCGCAGCAGACGCTCCAGCAGCGCGCCGCGGTGATTGATAAACAGTTCCGTCACCCGATAACTCTCCGTATCCTCATACGCGCACCTTGCCATCCCGCTTTCATCAAAGGAAACGATATCCGCCTCCGGCACGCCGAGCAAAATCGGCGAATGCGTGGCGATGATAAACTGCGCGCCCCTTTTTGCCATATTTACGATATGCATCAGCAGCGTGAGCTGGCGCTGTACCGAGAGAGCTGCCTCAGGCTCGTCCATGATGTAGAGCCCGTCCCTGCCGAATGACTGAAAATATGCAAGGAAGCTCTCGCCATGCGACTGTTCATGCAGGGATTTGCCCCGTACCTCGCATAATAGATTTCTTTCCGTTCTCCGTCCCGGTAATCCTCCGCCTTGCTCGCCACGTTAAAAAAGCTCTCCGCCCGGAAGAAATAACCGGAACCGGGACGGCGGAAGCCTTTCGTCATCCGCAGCGCGCCCCTCAGCTCTGAGACATCGTCAAAGGTGCTGAACCTGTAATTGCGGGTGCCTCCCTCCGGATTAAATCCATAGGCCACCGCAATCGCCTCAAGCAGCGTGGACTTCCCCGAGCCGTTTTCCCCGGCCAAAAGCGTGACCGGACATTTAAATTCCAGCTCGCCCATATGCGTCAGCGCCCCGATCCCGCGCAGATAAGAATCCTCCTCCACCTTTGACCAGTCAATCCGGATGCTTTGAATATAGTTCGCGTTCATTCATGGTTCCTCCCGGCCGAAGCTCAGCGCTTCCTGCACACCGTATTGCATCCGATCACAATGAACAGCGCGTCCACGACGATAATCCCGCCCGCAAGGTATGCGAAATCCGCCGGAAGCACTCGCTCAAATACAGCCATAAAGAGAAGCAGCAGCGTAATCACACTCATCCCGATTCCGGTCGTTCTGCTGAGCTTCTTTGCGTCGTACTTCTCTTTTTCCTTTTGGGGCTCCGTATTATAGCCGGAAACAAGGCTGCTTCCATGACCGGAAAGCAGGACGATGGAAAGCACTGCCAGCACAGCAATGCTGACCCACAAAATCCATTTGGGCCCGTGCGATACATCCGCTAATTTCATTCCGACAGTACCTCCCGATGTCTGACGTCTTATATTTTATATCTGATATCTGATACCTGATATTTAACGTTTCACCGTTTTAAACATTGTACCATACCGGAACCGGAAAAGAAACCGTTTCTGTCTTATTGAATGTATTCTCCCAGCATGCGCTCCACGCAGCCCCGAATCTCGTCTGCAATGCGCGCGCATTTTTTCTCATCCATGCCCGCGCCGCGCCCCACAGCCAGCAGTTCCCTCTTTCCGGGATTTTTCCCGTTGCCGTCCACGCTGGTGGTGTGCTCTCCATAATAGGTATTGCTGTAAGTGAGATCATACGCGGGGCTGAGACGCCACTGGTCCTGTTTCTCGTCATACAGAAACGTAAAATTTTTGGAATGGTCATCCCGGTTGTGCGCAAACACATTAAAGCACATCCGCCGATACATATTTTCCAGATCATGTGGATTGTCTCTCGTGAGGATTTTGGTCAACTTCATCAGGCTGTGGTAATCCAGGCTCGGCTGCTCATAGTCCAGCTCCAGCAGGGCCGCGGCCGTCAGCATGTGGACTCTGCCGCCCTTTTCCGCGCCATGATTCACCCGGTCGAACCGTTTTATACCAAAATAACCCGCACAGTTCTGCGACGGAAACAGCTTTACCTGCGTCATCTCAATGCCGCACTCCGCTGCGCAAAGGGCATACTCATATTCCATCTTTCCCGCATTTTTCCCATCCGCATGCGACGGAAATTTAATGATCCAGTCCCCGCCTTCCGTCTGCGTCATGATCTTGGGCCTCGCTCCGCCGCTCGTGCCGCCCAGCCGGTACAGCGCGTCCAGATCGTCGGAATACTCCTCCGACAAAATTTTTTCACACTCGCCTGCCAGCACATCCAGAGAATGTTCCTGGCTCTGCGTGACGATTTCCTTCTCCGGCCGGTACGTCAAAGCGCCCATGCCTGATGCGCCGACAATGGCCAGCCGGTCCAGTACCGTCAGTTCATCCGCCGACATTCCGTTTCGTTTCAGAACCCGGTTCAGAAGCACATTGCCCCAGGCATCCGGCAGGCTGTCCGCAAATACGCCGAACAGGCCTCCGAAATACGGTTTCAGCGGCAAAAATACCTGTTTTTTCAGCGGAAGAGAAAACGGACTGATGGAAAACCCATTTTCCAGCCATTCCTCGTCATATGCAAACGCCGCTTTTTTCTCTGCGGTAAGGGCAAGCGTTCCGACAGGCCGCCCCTGATACAGCACCTGAAGCGAATCACCGATTCTCATGGATAACCTCCTCTATACTGCGGTACGGCACCTGGCTGAACAGCGCCCGGATATCATCCCCGCAATCCAAAGCCAGGGCAATTTTCGTCAGCGCAAGCAGCGATATTTTCCCCGATGTCTCAAATCTTTTAATGGAACCGTAGCTGACGCCGCTAAGCCGGCTCAGCTGTTCCTGAGAAATCTGCCGGCGTCTGCGGATTCGTCTCACGCGCTGCGCCAGCTTTTTATCCATCTCCTCCGCCGTCTCCCATACGAGCGCTTCCATCGTTCTTTCCTCCCCGCGTCATTCCTGCCGCTCAAGCCCACCCGAAGCTCAGCCAAAAATGGATTATATATTATCTATTTTAGCCTGATTCGCGTGTTTTTAGATAATATTTTATCTATACTAATAGTAGCATACCGGGACAGAATAAGCAATGCCAAGATACCCCATTCCCATAATCTGTTCCCAGCCCCGAAAAATTTTCTTTACGCGCCCCGCCGCTTTGCGTATAATAAGGATTCGTAAGATCATCTGATCTTTGCGCATAACGACATCAGGACCAGACGCATCTGGCCCTGACACTGTCACATATTGAAAAAAGAAAGAGGAATACCTATGACGCTTTTGACCGTATTTTTCCAGATGCTGGCCCTGCTGATTATGATCGGCGTCGGCTGCTTCGCCACCAAGACCGGCATGATGGACGAAAACACCAACAACCACATTTCCAGACTGATCGTCAATATCTTTAACCCGCTGCTGGTCTTTTCCAGCGCCGCCAACTCGGTCGGCACCATCCCGCTGGACACAATGCTGCTGGTCTGCCTGATCGCCGCCGGCATGTTCGCCTTTCTCATCCTGGCCGGCATGATTCTCTCTCCCCTTTTTGAGAAGGATCGCTTTCAGAGAAAGATTTTTCAACTGATGTTTGTCTTCTCCAATCTGGGCTTCATCGGCATTCCCGTCGTCTCCAGCATCCTCGGCGCGCAGTATGTCGTCTACGTCACCGAGTTTATGATGATTTACACGGTACTGTTTTACACCTACGGCATGGCGCTGATGGACGGAAAATTCACGCTTTCCTCCCTGAAAGCCATGCTGAACTCCGGCACGTTTTTCAGCGTCGCCGCCCTCGTGGTGATTATTTTCAATATCAACCTGCCGGATTTCATCAAGATTTCTGCCACCTACCTCGGCAACGCCACCTCGCCGCTGGCCCTGATGGCCGTCGGCTTCTCGCTGGCGCGGGCCGATCTGCGCAGCATTTTCGGCAATCTCCGGCTTTACCTTTTCTCTGTGGTCAAGCTGCTGGCGCTGCCGCTTCTGATGCTGCCGCTTCTGCGCCTGGCCACAAACGACCCGGGGCTGATCGGCGTCAGCATGGTGATGTTCGGAATGCCGGTCGGCAACATGCCCCTGATGCTGGGCACGCAGAAGGGAATCGACTGCACCAACTGCAGCGCGGCCATCATCCTCACCACCATACTCTGCGTGATCACGATTCCGATTCTGATGGCCGTGGTCGGATAAAGTCAAAGCCCTTCCAGCTCATCCATCCAGATGCGCACGCTGGCATCGCTCGGCATCCGCAGGTCGCCGCGCGGCGAAAGCGCGACCGTACCGACCTTGGGGCCGTCCGGCACGCAGGAGCGCTTGAACTGCTGGGAGAAAAAGCGCCAGTAAAACTTTTTCAGCCATTTCAGAATGGTCTCGTCGTCGTAGCGCCCGGCGAACGCCAGCTTTGCCACGCGGTAAACCTTGGCCGGCGCATAGCCGAACCGCAGCACATAATACAGGAAAAAGTCATGCAGCTCGTAGGGGCCGACAAGGTCCTCGGTCTTCTGGGAAATCTGTCCGTCCTTCGGCGGCAGCAGCTCCGGGCTCACCGGAGTATCGAGCACATCGTAGAGAATCTGGCTGATCGCCGCATCCCCGCAGGTATCCGCATAGTAGCGCACCAGATGGCGCACCAGCGTCTTGGGCACGGAACAGTTGACGCCGTACATCGACATGTGGTCGCCGTTGTAGGTGGCCCAGCCCAGCGCCAGCTCCGACATGTCGCCGGTGCCGATCACCAGGCCGCCGTTTTTGTTGGCAATGTCCATCAGAATCTGCGTGCGCTCCCGCGCCTGGCTGTTCTCGTAGGTCACGTCGTGCACCGCCGGGTCCTGCCCGATGTCCCGGAAATGCAGGCTCACGGCGTCGCGGATGCTCACCTCGCGCAGCGTCGCGCCCAGCCGCCGCGTCAGCTCGCAGGCGTTGTGATACGTGCGGTCGGTAGTGCCGAAGCCCGGCATGGTCACCGCCGTCATCTGCTCATGGGGCAGCCCCAGCATATCGAAGGCCCTGGTCGTTACCAGCAGCGCAAGCGTCGAATCCAGGCCGCCGGAAATGCCGACCACAGCGTTCTTCGCTTTCGTGTGCTGCAGGCGCTTTTTGAGGCCCAGGGCCTGAATCATCAGGATTTCCTCGCAGCGCTTCTCGCGGTCCAGCTGGCCGCTCGGCACGAACGGCGCCGGGTCAAACCAGCGGCTGAGGCCGGTGTCCGTATCCTCCAGGCTGAATGGAATTTTCTCGTAGCGCTCCGCCCCGCCCTGTTCAAACGTCGTCATCCGCCGGCGCTCCGCGCGCAGGCGGGCAATATCAAATTCCGAGCAGGTCAGGCCGCAGGAAAACCGCGGCGACTGCGCCAGAATATGGCCGTTCTCCACCACCAGATTGTGGCCGCCGAAGACGAGGTCCTGCGTAGACTCGCCCTCCCCGGCGCTGGCGTAAATGTAGCCGCACAGCAGGCGCGCCGACTGATCCGCCAGCAGCTGCTCGCGGTACGCGCTCTTGCCGGTCACCTCGTCGCTCGCGGAGAGGTTTACGATCACGTTGGCTCCCGCCAGCGCATGGGCCGTGCTCGGCGGATTGGGCGCCCACAGGTCCTCGCAGATCTCCGCCGCCACGCAGAGCCCCGCCGGGCGGCCGCAGCAGAACAGCTGGTTCATGCCGAACGGCACCTGCGTCCCTGCAAACGTCACCCGTTCCACCTCCGCGCTGCCGGGGTTGAAATGACGCGCCTCATAAAACTCATTGTAGTTCGGGAGATAGCGCTTCGGCACCAGCCCCAGCAGCCTGCCGCCGCTGACGGCCGCGGCCGTGTTGTAGAGCTTTCCGTCCTTCTCCCACGGCAGTCCGACAAACACCAGGCCGTCCTGCCCCTTCGTGTGCGCCAGAATGCGCGACAGCCCGCGCCGGGCCTCCTCCAGCAGCGTTTCCTGCCAGAACAGATCCCCGCAGGTATACCCGGTCAGGCACAGCTCCGGAAACACGATAATCTTCGCCCCCGCGGCATATGCTTTTGTCAGCAGTTCGCAGATCTGCGCCGCATTGTACGCGCAGTCCGCCACCCTGATTTCCGGCGTCGCCGCCGCCACTTTGATAAATCCGTCTTTCATTTCCAACCACCCTTTTCCGAAGCCAGCGGCTCCCGTATTTTCCCTTTCCGCTCACCGGCTGCTTTTGCGCAACAGTTTCCACATTTTCCTTTCGCTCACCGGCTGCTTCTGCGCAGCAGCTCCCGCAACTCGTCCACCGTCACCCGGTACTTTTTGTTGCAGAAATGGCAGTCCACCTCGATCGGCTGCCCTTCGTCGATCATCTCCAGCAAATCCTTTCTGCCGATGCTGATCAGCGCGCGTTCGATGCGCTCGCGCGAGCAGTCGCAGCGGTACTGCGTCGGCAGCGTGTCGTTGATTTCCAGCCCGAACTCGCCCAGCAGCTCCTGCAGAATCTGCTCCGGCGTCATGCCGGCGTCAAGCATGGAGGTCACCGAGGTCACGTCCGCCAGCTTCCGCTCCAGCCCGGCCACCACTTCCTCCGGCGCAAACGGCATCAGCTGCAGGATGAAGCCGCCCGCCTGCCGCACCGTGTTGTCCTTTTTCATGAGCACGCCCAGCCCCACCGAGGAGGGCACCTGCTCGGAAACCGCAAAATAATAGGTCAAATCCTCGGCAATCTCGCCGGTCTGCAGCTCGCAGCGGCCGTTGTAGGGCTCCTTCATGCCCAGATCGCGGATCACGTTCAAAATGCCGGCGCCGACCGCGCCTCCCACATCCAGCTTCCCTTTAGCGTTGGCGTGCAGCATCACGCCCGGATTCTGCACATAGCCCTTGACGCTGGCCGACGAATCCGCGGTGACCGTGATCCCGCCGAGCGGGCCGTCGCCCTTGACCTGAAGCGTCAGAATGTCATGTTCGCCTTTCATCATCGCGCCCATCATCGCGCCCGCCGTCAGCAGGCGGCCCAGCGCCGCCGTCGCCACCGGGCTTGTGTTGTGGAAACTGCGCGCCGTCTCCACCGTCTCCCGCGTCGTGGCCGCAAACGCACGGATCTGATTGTCCGCCGCCGTCGCCCTCACGATATAATCCATATGTCACTCATCCTCTCCGGAATTTATTCACAGGAAGCGCCCCGCGGCGACTCCCGCAGCAAACGTTTCTATACATATGACAGCCAGTCCCGTATCGTCACAGAATCCCCAGCCGCCCCAGAAGGATGCCGGCCGCCGCGCCGCACGCAAACAGCGCCGCCGTAATCCACAGGTTTTCGCGGCGGCTGCGGTTTTCACGCCACAGCACCAGCAGTCCGGTGCCAGCGCCGCAGAGCAGCCCGGCAAACAGGCCGCCGCCATCCAGCACGCCCTCCAGAAACAGCTTCGTGATCAGCACGGAAGCCGCGCAGTTCGGAATCATGCCCAGCAGTCCGGCCGTCAGCTCCTCCAGAACCGGCGTCTGCACCAGCGTCCGCGAAGCGGCCGAGCGGCCGAGCCAGTCCATTCCCAGCCCCAGCAGGAACGAGATCACCAGCAGGAAAAGCGCCGTCTTAACGGTATGGTTCAGCGCCGAGTACCAGATGCTGTGCTCGCCGCAGCCGCAGTGGCCGTGCTCGCACATATCCGGATGCTCCGGCATCTGGCCGCGTCCGCCCCGCACCGCCTCCACCAGAAAATCCAGCGCCATGCCGGCTGCGGCCGCGACGGCCGCCTTGGCCAGCAGGATTTTGGCAATGTCAGAAAACGCTGCGCCCTCCGCCAGCATCACCGGCAGCATTTCGTCCGAGGTCGACAAAAACACCGCCAGCAGAGTGCCCGGCGATACCACGCCGCCCGCAAACAGGCCCGCCGCAGCGGCCGCAAATCCGCACTGCGGTATATTGCCGATAATGCTGCCCAGCAGCGGCCCGGCCCTGCCCGCGCGGTATATAGCCGCCTTCGCCCCGGCGCTCATGCGGTGCTCCGCATACTCCACCAGCAGATACGACAGGTACAAAAACGGCAGAAGCTTCAAACAGTCAAGGATGCTGTCGATCAGAATTTCCCGCATAAAACCGCCTTTCTATCATGAAGCCATGCAAACTTTTCGTTCAGTCAGGTGATTATCATATCACAAAAAAACCGCAGGAACAATAGGAACCTGCGGTTTTCTGTATGGTTTTACGGGTACGGACGGCGGCGTTTCGCTTTCTTTCCGCCCGCCTGTCTGCTCAGTCGTCCTCGCTCAGGGTTTTCTCCTGCTCCGCCTGAATATCCGCGAACATGGAAAGCATCGGCTTCACGTTTTTATTGTGGATTCTGCGGTCCACATAGTTCTTCGTGCATTTCATGACAAGCGGCGAGAGCACCAGCACGCCGATCAGGTTGGGGATCATCATCATGCCGTTAAAGGTATCGGAAATATCCCACGCCAGCTGCGCTTTCATCAGGGAACCCGCCAGCACGATCACGACAAAGATCACGCGGTACACCATGACCGATTTGGTCTTGAACAGGTACTCGCACGCGGTCGAACCGTAATGGCTCCAGCCGAGCACCGTCGAGTAGGCGAACAGCAGGATCGCAATCGCGATAAACCATGCGCCCGGCTTGCCGAAGGTCTGCAAAAACGCCTGGCTCATCAGGGAGTTGCTGTCGATCGCCGCGGCCTCCGCCGTGAGCTGGCCGGTCGTCAGATCGATCAGGCCGGAGCTTAAAAGCGTCAGGGCCGTCAGCGTACAGACGATGATCGTATCCGCGAACACCTCAAAGATACCCCACATGCCCTGGCGGATCGGCTCCTTGACGTTGGAGCTGGAATGCACCATAACGGAAGAACCGAGACCTGCCTCGTTGGAGAACACGCCGCGCTTCATGCCCTGCTGAATCGCCAGCGCGATGCCTGCGCCCATGCCGCCCGCAGCCGCCGACTTCACGGAGAACGCGCCTTTGAAAATCGCGGCGAACACCGCCGGAACATCATTAATATGCAGGCCGATGATCACCAGCGTACCGATCAGATAAATAACCACCATGAACGGAACGATTTTCTCCGTCACGGAAGCGATCACCTTGATGCCGCCCAGGATTACCAGCGCCACTGCGATGACCAGGAAAATGCCCACCGCAAGCTTCGGGATGCCGAACGCGGTATTCACATTGCTTACCATACTGTTGACCTGGCTCATGTTGCCGATGCCGAACGAGGCCAGCAGGCAGAAGCAGGAAAACAGCACCGCCAGCACATTGCCGATGATCTTGCAGCCCGGCTTGCTGCCGAGGCCGTCGCGCAGATAGTACATCGCGCCTCCGCACCACTCGCCCCTGGTGTTTTTGCGGCGGTAGAGAATACCGAGCACGTTCTCGGAATAATTGGTCATCATGCCGAAAAATGCGATCAGCCACATCCAGAATACCGCGCCCGGGCCGCCGACCGCGATTGCGCTCGCCACACCGACGATATTACCGGTGCCGACGGTCGCCGCCAGCGCCGTGCAGAGAGACTGGAACTGTGAGATCGAGTGGTCGCCCGTATGCCGGGTGACATGGCGGTCGCCGAAAATCGCGCCGATGGTATGCTTCATCCAGTGGCCGAAATGGCTCAGCTGGAAGAATCTGGTCATGCAGGTCATGAGCACGCCCACGAAGCCGAGCAGAACCAGAGCCGGCCAGCCCCAGACGATATTGTTGATGATACCGTTCACCTTAGTAATTACTTCGATCATAATGCTTCTCCTTTTCTCTTTTTTCAATGCCCGCCGGAGAATTTCGCCGGAAGCGCGTTTTCCGCTTCCCGGGCCACGGCTCCTTTTCTGCGCGAAAACGGGCGGGAATATCTCCCGCCCGCAAACAAACAAAAATGAACCGAAATGAAATTTCGAAACCAGCTCTGTCCTTTTGCCTGAGAGATTAGCGCTCCGCGCTTTGCACCTTCGGCACCCACTTCCTTGTGGGATTCTCCAGAGTGCAGTCCATATCCGGTCCCGCCGCGTTTCGCCCGCCGTCTTTTGCGCCGCGGGCAGCGGCCCCTGTGAGTGTTGCTCCTTCGGGAGGGCCTGCGCCCATCTCCCGGGTATATCAACCTGCACATTTTCTAAAAATTTTATTAAATTTTCTACATAAAAATACCACAGGACAAAATACTTGTCAATATTTTTTCCAGCGGTTCTCAGGGTTGTTTCATGAAGTATTACAGCCAGTTCCGCCTGGTTTTCTCCTTCTATCACCTTTACCTGAATCTG
>CANQRW010000047.1 GCA_947626365.1 uncultured Lachnospiraceae bacterium | reverse complement strand
ATAAAATTTGACAAAAAGAAAGCAGGTTTTATGCGGCCTGCAGATACTTTTCTTTTTATTCAACTGTCAAACTCCCGGATATATGAGAAAGAGCCGGAGTTTCGCCTGTCAGCTGATGGTAGGAATAACTGAGGTCTTTCACTTCCAGCTTCGAATTCATAGATAATACCTCCTCAACTATATTTCTATAATATGAAGCGTCCATGAAAGGGTGCGGGAGGTTCGAAGCCGCCGCGGCCGGCCCGGCAGCAATATAAATTGCGCGGGATATTAAAACCATCGGCTTCTGTAGACAGAACTGCGGAAACTGCGGTAACTCAAGTTAAAAACAGTTGACGTGAGGAGGCAAAACAGATATAATAATTGCGTAATCGCCGGCAGAAGCCGGCGGAGAGGTACGAAAAAGCCGTGCTGTGTATATGGTTTTGTAAAGCTGAAAGTATGAGCATAAGATGTTTATGTTGCCAGGAAGGTAGTTTCATCTCTCAGAGGTGAGCTTGTTTCTGGTATTTTTTTGTCAGAAGACAGAAATATGTCAGAAAAGAAAAACATATTCAAATGAATGAAAGAGAGTGAGATTTATGGAAGCGGTGAAAACGACAACAATGAAAAAGCAGTCAGGAGTGTCCTCCTCCACCGTCAATATGGTGCTGGCGGCGTTTTTCCTGGCATTGTGCATGGTATTGCCTTTTCTGACTGGTCAGATACCGGCCATTGGGAGCAAAATCAGCCCCATGCATATTCCGGTGCTGATCTGCGGATTTGTCTGCGGATGGCAGTGGGGACTTGCGGTAGGGTTTGTGGCCCCCCTTCTCCGGAGCGTGATCTTCGGGATGCCTCCCATGATGCCTACAGCCGCGGCCATGGCTTTTGAGATGGCAGCTTACGGCGCCGCGAGCGGCCTGCTTTACGCAAAACTGCCCAAAAGCAATGGTTCAATCTACGTGAGCCTGATTGGCGCCATGCTGATCGGCCGTCTGGTCTGGGGAATGGTCAGCCTGGTCCTCTACGGGATTATGGGCAACGCTTTTACCATGCAGGCGTTTCTGGCAGGAGCTTTTTTTAACGCGGTACCGGCTATCGTCTTGCATATTGCGCTGATACCTGTTATTATTATGGCGTTACGAAACGCAAAGGTTATGAAATAAACCATGAAAGAGATATTGTTGAGACACCTGGCGCGTTATCCGCGTATGCAGGTACAGGATGCAGTGAAGCTTCTGTACCAGAGCGAATTCGGCGGCGGACACATGATCGCGGATTCGGCGGAGAGCCTTAAGCGTCTGTGCGAAGAATGGGTGTCGGTGAGAAAATCCGGCGGTGAAAGCCGCCGACTGCAGGGAGAAGCTCTGCAGAAGCAGATAACAGAAGATACAATCGGTCCGGGGCAGGAAACGACCGGCCCTTTGATACATCAGTCTCCGGATCGTTGTATGCAGAAGCCGTCCTTCGAGAAAATCGGGGACGGCCTTTGTCGTATGAATCTTTCCGTGCTGGATGAGGGACTTGCTCCGGAGACGCTGAACCGGATGTTTGTCGCGACAGCCGGCAGAGCGGCAGGAACGGCAGGAGGGTTCGAGGAGAAGCTGGAAATGCTGCGCCGGTGCTGCGCTCAGGGGGAGACGCCGTTTCTTTTGGAGGAACTGGACAGGTATCTGTCGGAATACAGGGACCGGGGATATCCCGCGGTCAGTCACAGCGAGATCTACCGTCAGAATTATCATCCCGCTTACCGGGTAGTGGATGAATATTATGCCGAATATCTGCAGGCGTTTATAGAGATTGACCGGCTGATGGCGTCTGCGAAGAATTGTGAAAAGGCGCCTGCGGAGGGGGCCGGGACTGCAGGGAGTTCCCGTGAGAATCCCCATGGGGCGGCAGGCAGGCGGACATATCTGGCCGCCATAGACGGCATGTGCGGAAGCGGAAAAAGCACTATGGCTCGGCTCCTGCAGGAAATCTATGGCTGCCGCCTGTTTCATATGGACGATTATTTCCTCAGGCCGGAGCAGAGAACAAAAGAGCGCTATGTTCAGCCCGGCGGCAATGTGGATTATGAAAGGTTTCAGGAGGAGGTCCTGGATCATATTGGGGACCCCAAAGGACTGGCCTATCGACCCTTCGACTGCGGAAGGCTTGCGCTGGGACCGCCGGTTGAGGCCGGGTGGAGTTCCCTCAATATAATAGAAGGCTCTTACAGCCAGCATCCCTGTTTCGGAGATGTCTATGACCTGCGGTTTTTCTGCCGGGTTTCGGAAGAGGAGCAGCGAAGACGGATCCTTGCCCGAAATGGTCCCGCCATGTGGGAGAAATTTGAGAAGCAGTGGATTCCCATGGAAAACAGATATTTTGACGCTTTCGGGATTCGTGAAAAAAGTATTCAGGTGTCAGGGGAGTCCTGACACCTGCCTGATTACGTCAGTATGCAAAGAAACGCGCCAGTGACGCGGTATCCGTATGGAGAGCCTAGTTGTCCAGCATGGAATTGACTTTCTCGCACACCTGACGGATATATTCGCTCAGGCTGGCGTCGATGCTGCCTGCAATATAATGGTTGCAGCGGTTGACGGGAATCAGAATCTTAAAGGCGCGGCTGGAACCGACTGCCGCGGCAATGGCCGGAGTGATCTCTCCCAGAAGGGAGTCGGCCAGGACAATGCCTATCGGTCCGATGATGATATCGGAATCACGGGCGTTGATGACGCAGGGATTCTCGCCGGTAGCCCCGTAGTCGGCCCCGGCCTTCAGCATGGCTGAAGTCGCGATGCTGTTGGTTCCGATGGCATAAATCTCCTGATGGGGATGTGCTTTTTTCAGCTGTTCAATGACGGATTTGCCCATTCTGCCGCCCTGTCCGTCGATGACTGTGATCTTCATTGCGTATCATTCCTTTCTTTTCGCGGAAGGACCGCTGTAGTTCTTCACCTAAGGATAGCGTGTATTTTTCGGGATGTCAAGTGGGGCTCAGGAAGGGTTTTCATGCCGGATGACGAAAAATGTCGAAATTCATTGTAAGTTCTTGTCTTTTTCTTTACTTTTAGGCCGATAAATGATAAAATCATTTTTGGTAAAAATAAGAACACAGGAGGTCAGGTATTTATGGGGAAGCTGCATGACACAATGGAAGAGTTCAAGAAGTTTATTTTCCGCGGCAACGTTATTGACATGGCAGTCGGCGTTGTCGTCGGCGGCGCTTTCAGCACCATCGTCAATTCGCTGGTGAATGATATTATCATGCCGATTGTCGGAGCCATTGCCGGTTCTACTACATTTACTAACTATAAGCTGGTGATTCACCCGGCGGTTCTGGATGAAAGCGGCGCGGTCGTCACTGAGGAAGCAGCTGTATTATATGGAAGCTTCATTCAAAGTATCGTGAATTTCCTGATCATTGCCGCTTGTGTATTCTTCGCCATCAAGGTGATCAATACGATTACGGAGCAGTTTAAGGCAAAAGAAGAGGAGGCTGCGCCGGCGCCTGCCGGACCTACCAGCGAGGAGCTTCTCGCGGAGATTCGCGATTTGCTGAAAGAGAAGAACAGCTAATCAAATAGGGCGTTGGAGCGCGGGAAATCGGTTCTTTCAGATTTAGGACCGGTTTCCCGTTTCACAAAATGGAAATGTATTTAAAAATGGGAAATTATAAGATAGACAGACGGCCTCATATTGGGGTATACTGATAAAGATAACGGATAAAGAGAGGTAAGGTCCCATGGCTGGGAGAGAAAGCAATGTGCCTGAGACAGAAATAACTGAGGGAATCATTGAGGGAGTGAACGGGTCTGCAGAGCAGACGGACTCAGAAAAGACGGAGACACCGGAGGAAATCCAGGTTACGGACGACACAGAAATTTCGGAGACGGCAGAGGGCGCCGGACTGCCGGAAGATACGGCCGCCGGGGAGGCAGCAGGCGATGCAGCCGCTGAAGATATGGCCGCCGGGGAGGCAGCAGGCGATGCAGCCGCTGAAGATACGGCCGTTGGGGAGGCAGCAGGCGATGCGGCTGCTGAAGATGCAGGACTGCCGGAGGATGCGGCCCCGGAGAAATCTATTGCGAAAGCTGCAGAGAAATCTGATTCAATAAATTCCGGGAGGAATATTCCTAAGGAGCAAAGGACGCCCAGAAGCAGAAAGAAAAAGCCCTTTCCCACGAAGAAGGCGCTTGCCGGCGCAGCGGCAGCGGCTGTTTTGCTGGCCGGAGGCGCAGGTTATTATGTCTATGAAAGTCAGCAGTTTAAGACGGTGTTCTTTCCCAATACCATCGTAAACGGAGTGGATGCTTCCTACAAGACGGCGGACCAGGTGAAGGAGCTGGTGTCCGCCGGTGTGGAGAATTACGCGCTGACCATTCAGGGACGCGACGGCCTGAGCGACGTTATTACCAATGACGAGATCGGGCTTCATACGGAGTTTGACGGCAGTCTGGAACAGTATCTGGCCGCGCAGAATCCTATGGATTGGTGGAGCCACAGAAATAAAGCGTCTGAATTAAAGATTAATACGTCGGTCTCTCTGGATGACCAGCTTTTGGCGGACAGGATCGATCAGCTGGTATTTTTTGACGAGAGTCAGACCCGGCCGCCGGAGGATGCCTATCTGTCGGACTACATACCCGGAGAGGGCTATAAGGTAGTGCCGGAGGATCCGGGAAGCAGGGCAATCAAGGAAAATGTGACGGAATATATCCGCGAAGCTATTCAGGATCTTACTCCGGAACTGTCGCTGGCGGATTTGGACGTGTATGAGAAGCCGGCGGTCACATCGGAGGATGAGGGCCTGAACGCGCAGGCGGCGGAACTGAACAAGTATCTGCAGTCTGTTATTACGTACCAGTTCGGAGACCAGCAGGAAGTGCTGAACGGAGATACCATCGTAGGCTGGCTGACGAAGGGGGAAGACGGAGCTGTCACAATTGATTCCGAGAAAGTGGCGGAATACGTAAAGGGACTGGCAGAGAAATATGACAGTGTCGGAAAACCGAAGGTTCTGAAGACTACTTCCGGACAGGAGGTTACCATAACCGGAGGAACTTATGGCTGGAAAATAAATCAGAAGGACGAGGCGGCCCAGCTGTATGATCTGGTTATGGCCGGAGAGAGCCAGAACAGGGAGCCGGTTTATTCCCAGACGGCAAGTGGCTGGGGGGAAAGCGATTTTGGCGATACCTATGTGGAGGTCAATCTTTCCGGGCAGCATCTTTACTTTTATAAGAACGGCAGTCTTGTGATAGAGTCCGATTTTGTGTCGGGCAGCCACGCAAGGCATCATGACACGCCTGCCGGAGCGTATTTTCTGGTGTACAAGCAGAGAAACAGGGTCCTGCGGGGAGAGCGCAGGCCGGATGGAAGTTATGAGTATGAAAGCCCGGTAAGTTACTGGATGCCTTTCAACGGCGGAATTGGCCTGCATGATGCCACCTGGCGGGGAGCTTTCGGGGGAAAGATCTATCTGACCAACGGTTCTCATGGATGTGTCAATCTGCCGAAGTCCGCCGCCAAGACGATTTATGAAAATATTGAGACAGGGACGCCTGTCCTGTGTTACCATACAGACGGAACTTCCAACACGGTGACCAGTAAGACCGCCAGCAGTTCGTCATCTTCTGCATCGAAGACGGCGGCAGCCGTGAAGCCAATACCGGCGCCGACGCCTGAGACGGCCCCCACGCCGGAGACTTCGGCAGCGCCGGCGGAGACGCCTGCACCGGAACCGGAGACCCAGGCGCAGCCGGCAGAGACACCGGATATAAGCGCAGGTCCCGGTGCAGTGGGAGCGGCGCCTGATTCAGGCGGTCAGGAAGTGGGCCCCGGCGCTTCAAATGGAGGCGGAAGCAATCCGGCCCCGGATGAATCAGCCCCGGCCCCGGAGACACCTGCGGCCTCACCTGAGCCGGCACCTGCGCCGGCGTCAGAACCTGCCCAGGCTGCTCCCGCGCCAGATGCCCCTGCTCCCGGAGTGGAACCTGGAGCACCTGCAGGTCCCGGAGGAGTATAAGTATGGCAAAGCAGTATATTAAGATTCGCGGAGCCAGCGAGCACAATCTGAAGAATATTGACATCAATATTCCCAGGGATCAGCTGGTGGTGCTGACAGGCTTAAGCGGATCCGGAAAATCATCATTGGCTTTTGATACGATTTACGCGGAGGGACAGAGACGCTATATGGAGTCTCTGTCCTCTTATGCCCGGCAGTTTCTGGGACAGATGGAGAAGCCGGAGGTGGAGAGCATCGAGGGACTCTCGCCGACCATTTCCATCGATCAGAAGTCTACTAACCGGAATCCCCGTTCCACCGTGGGGACGGTGACAGAGATTTACGATTATATGCGTCTGCTCTATGCCAGAATCGGTATTCCTCACTGTCCCAAGTGCGGCAGGGAGATCCGCAAACAGAGCGTGGACCAGATGGTGGATCAGATCCTGGCCCTGCCGGAGAGGACCAGGATCCAGCTTCTGGCACCCGTGGTGAGAGGGCGCAAGGGCGAGCATGTGAAGGTGCTGGAGCAGGCCAGAAAAAGCGGCTACGTCCGCGTGCGGGTGGACGGAAACCAGTACGAACTTACGGAAGAAATCAAGCTGGATAAGAATATCAAGCATAATATCGAGATTATCGTGGATCGGCTTTCAGTCCGCGCGGGGATCGAGAAGCGGCTGACGGATTCCATCGAGACCTCCATGAATCTGGGGGGCGGCCTGATGATGGTAGACGTGGTGGACGGAGAAACCATGAGTTTCAGCCAGAACTTCGCCTGCCCCGACTGCGGCATCAGCATTGAGGAGGTGGAGCCCAGAAGCTTTTCCTTCAACAATCCGTTCGGCGCCTGTCCCGACTGCCTGGGCCTGGGCTACAAAATGGAATTTGACGAGGATCTGATGATTCCGGATAAATCCATGAGCATTGCCGAGGGGGCCATCACGGTGATGGGCTGGCAGTCCTGCGTGGACAAGGGCAGCTTTACCAGGGCCATACTGGATGCGCTGGCGAAGGAGTATGATTTCAGCCTGGACACGCCTTTTGAGAAGTATCCGAAGAAGGTTCACGACGTGCTGATCTACGGCACCGGCGGCCATGAAGTGAAGGTTCATTACCAGGGCCAGCGGGGCGTAGGCGTCTATGACGTGGCCTTTGAGGGACTGATCAAGAACGTGGAGCGGCGGTACCGGGAGACATTTTCCGAGACCAGCAAGGCGGAGTATGAGACCTTTATGCGGATCACCCCCTGTTCCCTGTGCAAAGGGAAGAGACTGAAGCAGTCTTCCCTTGCGGTTACGGTAGGAAATTTGAATATTTATGACGCTACAGATATGTCTGTGGTGAAATTCCGGGAGTTCCTGGACGGGCTGCGGCTGACGAAGATGCAGCAGGCCATCGGAGCCCAGATATTAAAGGAAATCCGGGCCAGAGTGACATTTCTCATCGACGTGGGCCTGGATTATCTGGCGCTGTCCCGGAACACAGGCACTTTGTCTGGCGGCGAGGCACAGAGGATCCGGCTGGCGACTCAGATTGGTTCCGGTCTGGTAGGTGTGGCCTATATTCTGGACGAGCCCAGCATCGGCCTTCATCAGCGGGACAACGATAAGCTGCTGCAGACGCTGTTCCACCTGCGGGATCTGGGCAATACGGTGATTGTGGTGGAGCACGACGAGGAGACCATGCGGGCGGCGGACTATATCGTGGATATCGGTCCCGGCGCCGGTGAACACGGCGGCCAGGTGGTGGCTGCCGGAACGGCGGAAGAAATCATGGCCTGCCCGGAATCTGTCACAGGAGCCTATCTGAGCGGACGCCTGCAGATTCCGGTGCCGAAGGAACGGCGGAAACCGACGGGCTGGCTGACGGTCCGGGGAGCGGCGGAGAACAATTTAAAGCATATCGATGTGGAGATTCCTCTGGGGATCATGACCTGCGTCACCGGAGTGTCCGGCTCCGGAAAGAGCTCTCTGGTCAATGAGATTCTGTATAAGGCTCTGGCGCGAAAACTGAATCGGGCCAGGACCATTGCCGGAAAGCATGACCGGATCGAGGGGATGGAACAGCTGGACAAGATCATCAATATCGACCAGTCGCCCATCGGGCGGACTCCCAGATCCAACCCGGCCACTTACACCGGCGTATTCGACATGATCCGGGATCTGTTTGCCGCCACCTCCGACGCCAAGGAGAGAGGCTATAAGAAGGGACGTTTCAGCTTCAACGTGAAGGGCGGGCGCTGCGAGGCCTGCGCCGGCGACGGCATTATCAAGATTGAGATGCATTTCCTGCCGGATGTATACGTGCCCTGCGAGGTCTGCGGCGGCAAGCGCTACAACCGGGAGACCCTGGAAGTGAAATACAAGGGGAAGAGTATCTTTGACGTGCTGAACATGACGGTGGAGGAGGCGCTGAAGTTTTTTGAGAATGTGCCGACCATTCAGCGCAAGATACAGACTCTTTATGATGTGGGCCTGTCTTACATTAAGCTGGGGCAGCCTTCCACGGAGCTGTCCGGCGGAGAGGCCCAGCGAATCAAGCTGGCTACGGAGCTGAGCCGGAGAGGAACCGGCCGGACCATCTATGTGCTGGACGAGCCTACTACTGGCCTGCACTTCGCGGACGTCCACAAGCTGGTGGAGATCCTGCGGAAGCTGTCGGAAGGCGGCAACACGGTGGTAGTCATCGAACACAATCTGGATGTGATCAAGACGGCTGACTATATCATCGATATGGGGCCGGAGGGCGGCGACCGGGGCGGCACAGTGATCGCCAGGGGAACGCCGGAGGAAGTGGCAGAGTGCGAATGGTCCTACACCGGGCAGTACGTGAAGAAGTATATAAAAAAATAACTGCCATAACGCAAAAAGAAATATGAAAAATAAGAGAGCCGGAAGGTTCTGAATTCCCTGTTGGCACGCTTGCGCTGCAGATGAACACGTAATGGACACTAAGCTTGCAGCACCTCTAAGGAGGCACTGCTCGCTAAGTGCCAACGTGTTCAATGCGCCCACACGGGAATTCGGAACCTTCCGGCTCTTATATCTTTTAGTATTTTATAATCTCCGGCTGCAGTACCGATAACTGAAGAACAGCACCACATCGGCGCCCATCCAGGCCAGCACCTCGGCGTAGAAGATGCCTTCCTGCCCCATAAAGGCAGGCAGAAGGAGAGCGGCCCCGGTCCGCATGACAAACTCGGAGACGCCGGACAGCATAGGCAGGACCGTGTTGCCCAGGCCCTGGATACAGGAGCGGGTCACATGCAGGTAGTAGAGGACCGGCAGGCACACGCTCATGATGAACAGGTAATGATATGCGATATCCAGGGTCTCGGATACGGTCTGTGGATCGCCGGAGATAAAGAGGCTGAGGATAGGGCGTCCGCCGAAGATCATCAGCGCGATGATGGCTCCGGAGGTGGCTAAGGAGATTAGAAGCCCGGTGCGATACCCCTGGCGGATTCGTTCTTTCTGACCGGCTCCCAGGTTCTGGCCGGCATAAGTGGTCATGGCGTATCCGTAAGAAATGGCGGCTGTTTCCAGAAGGCCGTACAGCTTGTTGGTGGCTGTAAAGGCTGCAAGGAAGATAACGCCGAAGCCGTTGATGACAAACTGCACGATCATGCCGCCGACGGAGATGATCATGTTCTGAAAGGCCAGAGGGAATCCCAGTCCCAACAGCTTGGAGCAGGAAGAATACCGCATGGTCCAGTCGGCTTTTTCCGGTTTCAGGATATCGATTCTGCCGATTTTGACCAGGCAGAGGATGCTTGCGAAGAGCTGGGCGATGACCGTGGCGGCGGCCGCTCCGGTGACGCCGAATCCGAGAAACGCCACGAAGAGCAGATCCAGGATAATATTGGTAAAGGAAGCGAATACCATGGCGTGGAGAGGCGTTTTGCCGTCTCCCAGAGAGCGGAGAATGGACGCCAGCAGATTGTAGGCCATGGTGACAGGAATGCCCCAGAAGATGGTGCGCATATATTTTTCCGCATCGGAAAGGACCGTCTCCGGAGTGTTCAGGATATGCAGAGACGGCATGGTCAAAAGCTGTCCCGCTATAGTCATGATCAGCGCGCAGCCGGCGGACAGCGCGATGGAGTGGGCGATTACATTTCTCAACTGACTGTGACGCCGGGCGCCGAATTCCTGGGCCATCCAGACGGAGAAGCCCTGCGTAAGTCCCTGAATCATGCCCAGGGCCATCCATACCTGCCAGTCTGTGGCGCCTACGGCCGCAATGGCGTTTACGCCCAGAACCTGTCCCACGATCATGGCGTCGGTGACAATATAAAACTGCTGAAACAGATTTCCTATCATAAGGGGTAGGGCGAAGAAGAAAATCAGCGGCCCCGGCCTGCCCTCGGTCATATTTTTGGTGGAATTCATGTGATTCTCCATTAACATCTAAACATCTTAAAATCGATCTGATCGATTCCCAGGAAACGGCAAATGCGTTTCCGTTTACTATAACACAAAGAGTTCTGAAAGAAAAGAGGAAAATCCATCTTTTGACAGCCGGTTTGACCGGCCGATATTTCAGAAAAAATCGCTTGAGGAATTCTTAGATGCAGGCTATAATGAGTGGGTAATATTTTACGAATGGAAATCTATGGAGAGCAGCTTATGAAGAGAGAAAAAATCATCGTGATCGATTTTGGCGGCCAGTACAATCAGCTGGTGGCCCGCCGGGTCCGCGAATGCAATGTGTACTGTGAGATATATTCCTACAGGACGCCTCTGGAAAAGATCCGGGCCATGGAACCTAAGGGAATCATTCTGACCGGCGGTCCCAACAGTGTCTATGAGGAGAACGCCGCTTCCTGCGGAAAGGAATTGTTTGAACTTGGCGTGCCGGTGCTGGGGCTTTGTTACGGGGCCCAGCTGATGAGCCATGTGCTGGGCGGCCATGTCTGCAAGGCACCTGTCCGGGAATACGGAAGGATTGAGGTGACGGTGGACAAGTCCAGCAAACTGTTCGGTGACGTGTCAGAGAAGACCATCTGCTGGATGAGCCATAACGATTATATTGAGACGCCGGCCCCCGGTTTCCGGGTCATCGCCCATACGGCGGACTGCCCGGTGGCAGCGGCGGAGTGGGAGGAGCGGAAGCTTTACGCCATCCAGTTCCACCCGGAGGTGCTTCACACCCGGGAGGGCGCGAAGATGCTGCACAATTTTGTCTATCAGGTCTGCGGCTGCGCAGGCGACTGGAGGATGGATTCTTTTGTGGAGACCAGCATTAAGGCCATTCGTGAGAAGGTAGGAAAGGGTAAAGTGCTGTGCGCCTTGTCCGGCGGCGTGGATTCTTCTGTGGCGGCAGTCATGCTGGCCAAGGCGGTGGGCGACCAGCTGACCTGCGTATTTGTAGATCACGGCCTTCTGCGGAAAAATGAAGAGGACGAGGTGGAAGAAGTTTTCGGTCCCAACGGTCCCTATGACCTGCATTTCGTCCGCGTCAACGCCCAGGAGCGGTTCTACGGCAAATTGAAGGGCGTGGAAGAGCCGGAGCACAAGCGAAAAATCATCGGCGAGGAATTTATCCGTGTGTTTGAGGAAGAGGCCAAGAAGATTGGGAAGGTGGATTTCCTGGTCCAGGGAACCATCTATCCCGATGTGGTGGAGAGCGGCCTGGGCGGCGAGTCTGCCGTCATCAAATCCCACCACAACGTAGGCGGCCTGCCGGATTATGTGGATTTCAAGGAGATTATCGAGCCTCTGCGTGACCTGTTCAAGGATGAGGTCCGCAAGGTGGGTCTGGAGCTGGGAATCCCGGAGAAGCTGGTGTATCGTCAGCCCTTCCCCGGCCCCGGCCTGGGGATCCGGATCGTGGGCGAGGTGACGGCGGAGAAGGTCCGCATGGTCCAGGACGCTGACGCCATCTACCGGGAAGAAATTGCGGCCGCCGGTCTGGAACGGCTGCCGGATCAGTATTTTGCCGCCCTGACCAATATGCGCTCCGTGGGCGTCATGGGCGATGAGAGAACCTACGACTACGCTGTGGCCCTCCGCGCCGTGAACACGGTGGATTTCATGACGGCGGAGGCAACCCAGATTCCCTGGGAGGTGCTGCAGCGGGTGACCAGCCGGATCGTCAACGAGGTGAAGAACGTGAACCGGGTGCTGTATGATATCACTTCCAAGCCGCCGGGGACGGTGGAGTTTGAGTGATTTCTCGATACGTATAAGTTATGTGATAAAAACATAAAATCTTAAACAAATGAAGAAAACAGGCTTGTGGGCGTTGCAATCCGTAAGTAAATAAGAATGCTTCTAAATACGTTAGGCTCCACAGAGGAATAAAATCATGGTGAACATCAGAAAATTTGAAAGCGAATTATGGGAGGCAGTGGATCTTCTACGAGCTGATTCAAAGGTCACATCGCGGGAGTATTGTGTGCCGGTGCTGGGCCTTATATTCCTGCGCTATGCTTAAAGCTGTTTCAAGTTCGTTGAGGCTGACATTTTAAAGGACCGGCCGTCCGTAGTAATGGTCGGGTGCTTCCGGTAGAAGCCGACAATTTCAAAGCCGAGAGTGCAAGCTATCTTCCTGAAGAAGCAAGGTATGAGTATCTTCTGAATCTTCCGGACAACGCTCAGGCTGGTGAGGCGATTAATCATGCCATGGAACTTATCGAGGAACAGTCCGCACAGCTCAAGGGAATTCTCCCCAAGAGTTATACCAGCCTAAAAGATGCGTTTTTCCGTGAACTTCTCCGCATCTTCAACATAGGGTAAGCACTTAATTTAAGGGTGTAGGTATAATAAATTCCGGGGTAGTTCCGGCGGTTGTCAGGTATAAGAAGTGTAAAACAAAAGGCAACCGATTAGGAATACGTAGTGTCATACAGGATTGATTTTAAGAAGAAAATTGTTTATAATTGATTGCGGAACTTATCGTCATTATCCGCAGTTACAGAACAGGCGTTATCGATACCGTTAACAAAATGATAACATTGCCCCATGAAAGCGGCGCTGGATTTCATGAAACGTGCAAAAGGCTGGGAAAAAATCAAAGGAGGAACAGCTGTGAATCGATGGAAGGATGTTACGAATACTTTTTCAGAATCCCAAAGGCATTATAGGAATACTTATCTTGAGATTTGTGAAGTAATGGACGAGGCTGTGGAGATCAGCCTGTTTTCCTCTCCGGATGATCCGTTTGAGATCTATTTTTCTTTTGGGATCATGTATGGGATTGTCTATGCGCCGGAAGAAGAAGCGGCGGAAAAACGGGAGCAGATGAAAGCGGATCTGGAACAGGAATATCTTAAGAACAAAGAGCCGTCCGACGAGTTTATAGATCGTTTTGCTGAGAAATATGACCCCCAGCTGCCGAATGATGTACTGTTTGACAGTGATGCACTGATGGAAAAATGGATGAATCTGTAAGGAAGGTATCGGATAAAAATGGCAGGGTACATATTGAAAATCGTGATGGAGGATACCCATCCTCCCGTGTGGCGCCGTGTGGTCATACCGGAGAGGATCAGCTTTTACGAACTGCATCTTGTGATTCAGTGTCTTTTTGGCTGGGAAGATTGTCATTTGCACGGCTTCAGCATTCCGCAGGAAGATATTTTTATCGATGATGAGAAAGGCTCCGGTTTCTGGAATGTGCATTATCCGGAAGAGACGACGCTTGTGGAACGGTTCTTTCCGGATTACAAATGGATTCGTTACACTTACGATTTTGGGGATGACTGGCGGCACAAGATTATTTTCGAAAAAATTGACGAAAGCTATGAGAAAAGGTATGCGGCGCTTCTTAAGGTAAAGGGGGATAATTTCGAGGAGGATACCGGCGGTATCTGGACAAATGACTGGGACGGAGGAGCCCGCCGGCCGCTTGATGTGCAGGCGGTAACAGAAAGCCTGAGGAAACTTGTTTTTCCGGCGCATGAGGATCCTGGTGCGGAAACCGAATCGGAATCTGTATATTTCTCGGATGATGAGAAAAAAAGGATGGATGATTTTTTCGGGGATTTCCTTGATCGCATGGACTCAGCATTTCATGCGTCTTCTCATAATCACAAACCGTCTCCGATGGCGCTTAAAATAGAGAGCTGGAAGCAGTTCTGTGAGGAGAGTCTTCAGCAGGCGGAAGAAGAAACTCCGGAAGAACCGGATTATGTCCTGGAGATTGTCCCCGGTACGAAAAGCTGCGGTGAACTGCTGCGCGCCCTGAATTTGCAGGAGACCAGGGATTATTGCAAATACCTTCAGATCCCGTGTTTGGGCAGCTGGACCAAAACGCAGATGACATCTGCGATCGCGCAGGAACTATGTGCGCATCCGGAATATGTTCTGTATGTTTTGTATGAAGATGAACTCAGGGAATATCTGAATCTGGCAGGTCTGCCCAACGGCAGGCTGGAGAAACTGCCGGAGGGCGATGCGCTCATCAAGGCTCTTGGTATTGGTCTGGCGGATATTCACATAGAAAAGAGAAAAGGAAAAACAAGGGCGGTTCTCTCGTTTGCCACTGATATTTCTTTTTTGCTGCGTTCTCTGTCTGCCGATCTTCGGAAACAGACCTATCGTAATCTGACACGTTTTTCGGAAAAGCTCAAAACGCTGATCCTTGTGTATGGCCTGATCGATTTTGACAGTCTGAGGGGCATGTTTCAGAATGTTTACCATACAGTGACTGCGCCTGAGGATTTCTGCCGTTATATATACTGGCACGGGAGATTCAACGATCTGCTGCAGACACTTTACCGGCTGGATTCCGGAAAGTCATATGCGGCGGCGTTACAGCTGGACGCCGATTACATTATGAAGAAGATGCTGCGCTATTCGAAAGACCTGGAGTATGTGCCTTTTTCGAAAAAGAAACTGCGTGAAATGGCCGACAGCATTTCCGGAAGAAGCGATTGGGCAGAGGTACTGTACAATATTCTGCGGCATAGATTTGAGTTCACGGAAATAACGGCAGGCGTTATTCTTGAGCTTATTTTCCCGGAAATCATGGAAGGAAGGCCGCTGCCTTTTGTGTTTGAGAGTGTGCTGCAAATGTTACCAGAGGAGCAGGAGCTTTCTGATTTTTGTGAGCTGTGGTGCGTTTTGTCAGGCATGCTGCTGGAGTTGGAACTGCCGATGCTGAAGGGAAGAAGCCGCCGGCAGTACGCAGAGGAGAAAGGAATCTCAGCCTGGGATATCGACATGGCTATGGAGGAAAAACGGCCTGTTTATGTAAAAGAATGCCATATGTATGAGTTTGACCGTTCCATCCAGGAGACGATGTTCCAGGCGGTGGGTCTTGCGAGCGAACCGGATATAAAGCAGTTGGAGGAGTATCTGCAAAAGGAAAAAATTCAGTCAGAGGAATTCCTGTACCTGCTGGCCGAAGCCAATATAATCGGCTGCCGGTTTGAGGAAGCGGATTCCTTGATCCGCCGGCTCAGGAAGAGTTCGCCTCGCGGGAAAAAGGGGGCTGAGACTCTTCAGGAAATGCTGGAGACGGGTATTGATGTGATGGATGAGCCCGAGGAAGATGATGACCTTTTTTGGGACGACTGGCAGCCGCCAGTTTCTCAGACCTATGTCAGAGAAACTCCTAAAATAGGAAGAAACGATCCCTGCCCGTGCGGATCAGGAAAAAAATACAAAAAGTGCTGCGGAAGAGGTTTTTAAGCTGCGGGCGAGAAAATGATATTTACGCAAAGAAGCAGGTTGCAAAATCCGACAATATCTTCTATAATATGGTTTGTCGTTTTTCGGCTGGAAGTATGATTAATAAAAACAAGGAGATATTGAGTTATGGAAAAGACGAAAGGACTTTCGGAGCAGGCGTTTCAGTTCGAGGGGAAGATGCCCCTTTCCCAGGCGATTCCGCTGGGACTTCAGCATGTACTGGCTATGTTTGTGGGAAACCTGACGCCCCTTCTGGTGATCACCGGCGCCTGCGGTCTGGCAGGAAACGCTGAATTTGCGGACCTGCGGGTTTCCCTGCTGCAGAACGCCATGCTGGTGGCTGGCATTGTGACACTGATTCAGCTGTTTTCTATCGGTCCCATTGGCGGCAAAGTACCGATCATCATGGGTACCAGCTCCGGATTCATCGGCGTGTTCAGCGGCGTGGCCGCAACTATGGGAAGCGGTGTGCTGACCTACGGAGCCATGATGGGCGCGTCCCTTCTGGGCGGACTGTTTGAGGGAGTGCTGGGATTTTTCCTGAAGCCTCTGCGGAAATTCTTCCCGCCGGTCGTCACGGGAACGGTGGTGCTGTCCATCGGCCTGTCGCTGATATCCGTGGGAATCAATTCCTTTGGCGGCGGCAACACGGCCAAGGATTTCGGATCCATGGAAAATCTGCTGCTGGCTACTTTCGTGCTGGCGGTGATCCTGATCGTGAAGCACTGCACCAAGGGATTTTTGAGCTCATCCGCGATTCTGGTAGGTATTGTGGCCGGTTATATCGCGGCTGTGCTTATGGGACTGGTTCTTCCCCATACCGCCATCGACGCGGAAGGCGTGGAATACACCAAGTCCTGGGTGCTGAACTGGAGCCAGGTGGGAAGTTCCGCCTGGTTTGAGATCCCGAGGCTGATGCCGGTGAAGCTGGTGTTCGACATGAGAGCCATTCTTCCGGTTATGATCATGTTTATCGTTACGGCTGTGGAGACGGTTGGAGACATCTCCGGCGTTATGATCGGCGGCATGGACCGGGAAGCTACCGATGATGAGCTGGCCGGCGGCGTAATCTGCGACGGTATCGGTTCTTCCATCGCCGCCCTGTTCGGTGTGCTGCCCAACACATCCTTCAGCCAGAACGTAGGCCTGGTCGCCATGACCAAGGTAGTGAACCGCTTCGCTCTGGCCTGCGGCGCAGTATTTTTGATTCTCTGCGGCCTGGTTCCCAAGCTGGGCGCCATTGTGTCCATTATGCCTCAGTCGGTTCTGGGCGGCGCGGCCGTTATGATGTTTTCTTCCATCGTTCTCAGCGGTATTCAGCTGATTACCCGCTATCCGCTGACAGCCAGAAGCCTTTCCATCGTGTCGGTGGCTCTGGGCGTGGGCTACGGAATGGGCGCCAACGCTGGAATTCTGAGCCATACGCCTCAATATGTGCAGCTGATCTTCGGCGGTTCCGGAATCGTTCCGGCGGCCATGGTCGCCATTCTGCTGAACATCCTTCTTCCCAAGACTAAGGAAGATCTGGAGATTGAGGCGAAGGAAGCGTAATTAAATATTGTTTTTCCAGAGTCTCAAAATCTTCCCGCGTGTCGATATCCTTAAGTTCCCACGGGGAAGAGGCTTCCACGTATCGAACCTGCCCCGGATGAAGGCCGGCCACATAAGCGCCGCCTTTGTCCTGGGGCAGTTTTTTTAGTTCCGGATAATATTTCTTCGGGAAGATCAGAGGATTTCCGGGAGTGCCGTCAAAGGACAGCCGGTAAATGAATTCCGGCTGTTCCAGAAACGCCTGTGCCATCTTTTCGATAGTTTTTCTGGATAGAAGAGGCTGGTCGCAGGCGCAGAACATGCAGCCGTCCGGCGAATCCTTCTCCAGCGCTTCCAGCCCCAGGCGGACTGTATCGCTGCGGTAAGGAAAGGAGTGGAGCACTGTGGGAATTCCCAGTTCCCCGCACAGCGTTGTAATCTCGGCATGCCGGGTCACGACAACCCTTCTGGTGAACAGGCCGGTGTCGGTGGCAGACAGAGCGGAGTGAATCAGCGGCCGTCCGCAAAAATCAGCCAGAAGCTTGTTGCCGCCGAACCTCTGTCCCAGGCCGGATGCCATAAGAACACAGGCGAGAGACGGGCCGTTTTCGAAGATCTGCCTGTAAAACTCCCGGTTTGCCTGATAACAGGCGTCCCGATAAGCTTCGTATTTCCGGATAAAGTCCTTTGCCTGAGAGGTGAGACGGCTGCCGCCGCCTCCTTTTCCTCCGATGGTACGTTCTGTCAGCGGAAAGCCCAGAACTTCCTCTGCGCGCTTCAGAAGGTACATGGCCTTGGTGTAGGCCATGTCCATCTCCTGGGCCGCGGCCCGAAGGGAGCCAGTGCGTTCGATGCCTTTCAGCAGACGGCAGGGGCCCTCGCCGAAAAATTTGTCTCCGTTGTCATCCCGCAGAAAAACACGTGTAGTAGGATACATAACTGCCTCCTGTGAAAAATGTTAAAAAAATGCCGGTCAGGTTATCCTGGAAGCAATACCAGCCGCCTGTTTTTATGGCCGTCGTCTTCATTTCTGTTTCTGCTGCTGAGGTTATCTTCATTGCTGCTCCTGCCGCTGCCGCAATTCTCATTTTTGCCGCTGCTGTCCGGGGTATACAGCCGGACAGGACCGTAGATTTCCGACAATGCTTCTTCCATCTGGGGAACCGGGTCGGACGCCGGATGGAGTATCGATATGCAGACGCCGTCTTTCAGAAGAATCAGGCGGCTGCAGTATTCCAGGGCAAGCTGCGGATCGTGAAGAGTGATCAGGGCTGTCTTTGGAGAAATGGGCCGGTTATCGAGATCATTCCAAACTGGAACGCTGCCTGCGCCGGGAGTCCTTCCTGAGTCAGGAAAAGTGCCTGCCGTGCAGGATAATACTTGTCCGCCGGCGATTTTCGCCAGAAGTCTCATGACCTGGTGCCGGTGAGGAAAATCCAGGGAGCTTTCCGGTTCATCTAAGAGAAGGAGAGAAGAATCCTCCGCTATGGTGCGCGCCAGGATACAGAGCTGCTTCTGACCTTCGCTCAGCTTCTGGTAATCCTGCCCGGCGTAAGCTTCCATGCCTACGGCTTTCAGCGCCTGCAGGGCCAGGGCTTTCTGGCCGGCGGATGGCTGCTGCAGGATTCCGAGTACCGGATTAAAGCCCATGAGGATGACTTCCATGACCGGAAGAGAGATGCCGATGCCGCTGCGCTGGGGAATATAACTGATCTGCCGGGCCAGCTGACGGGAAGACAATCCTTCCAGCGGACGGCCGTTCAGCAGGCAGGAGCCGGAGTAAGGCAGCTGGCCGCAAAGGGCGCGGAGAAGCGTGGTCTTGCCGCAGCCGTTGGGCCCCAGAAGGCCGGTCAGTTCCCCGGCATGCGCGTGAAAGGAAATATCTTTCAGCACCTGACAGCGGCCGTAGCTGGCGCTGATGCAGGACACGGTCAGGGAAACTGTTTCCTGAGAAAATATGGAATCAGCCGTCATGGTTTCTGTCTCCTTTCCCGTTCAGAATCAGGTACAGCAGGAAGGGCGCGCCCAGGAGGGAGGTGAAAATGCTGACCGGAAGCTCCGCTGACGCCGCGCTGCGTGCCAGAATATCTGCCAGGGTCAGAAGAAATCCTCCCATCAGCCCGCTCAGAGCCAGAGCAGGCAGACGGTTGTCTCTGGTCAGCAGTCTGGCAATATGAGGGGCCAGCAGGCCGATAAAGCTTATGACGCCGGTAACGCTGATGACGGAGGCTACTGTCAGGGTGGCAAGAAAAAGAACCAGAAGACGCATTTTCCCGACGGGCACCCCCAGCATTCGGGCTTCTGATTCCTCCACGGACAGCAGAACGATCTGTCTGTGAAGGAGAAAGATGCCGGTCAGACCGGCGACGCACACGGCGCAGTAAAATGGAATCTGCCGGAGGGTGATGGCGCTTAGGCTGCCCATGATCCAGTATTCGATGGATGCCAGCTGCCGCTCCGGGTCGGCGGTTAATTTAAGAATCATCAGGATTGTCTGAGCCAGAGAGTGGACGGCAATACCGGCCAGCACGATGGTGCCGTTCCCGGCGGAGTATGTCCCCCTTCCGGAGAAATATTGTCCCCGGACAGCAGAAGCCAGTCCCAGGGCGATTCCCACAGCCAAAAGGCCTCCCAGAAAAGAGGAAGCCGTGACGGCCAGGGGGGAGCCGGACAGAAAAAGAATGGCAAACGCCGCTCCCGCGCTGGCGCCTGAGGAGACGCCGATCATATCCGGCGCCGCCAGAGGATTGCAGAAAACCGTCTGGAACACATAGCCCGCCGCTCCCAGGGCGAAGCCGCCCAGAACCGCCATCAGGCTGCGGGGAAGCCGCAGAGTGAGAAATACCTGAGTCTGCATCTCATCTCCGGCCAGCAGCTTCGCCAGGGAGAGAGGATACTTTCCCACAAGGAGAGAGAGAAGGCCGGCGGCAGCCAGAAGGGCCAGGGCGGGAAAAAATTTTGCTGCTTTGGTATTCGGATACATTTTCATAAATTATTCCGCGTCGGTGTAGAGATTGTCCAAATCCGGCGTGAAGCTATAGAAGGTCTCATAGTAATCAGCGGCCGCCTGTTTCCAGTTATCTTCCGGGTACGTGTCTCCGTGAAGCACACTGGCCAGCCACATGCTCCCAAGGATGCTGCTGGGCACCGGGCTGTCCCAGGCTTCAATGGCGTTGGGAAACTGGTACACATTGCCATTATCCACTGCCTTGCAGCCCCTGAGATTTTCGTCCTGGAGAACGGAATCCACGCTGTATTCGGCGTCTGCGGCCAGAATGATGTAATCCGGATTCCAGGCAAGCAGCTGTTCATAAGAAATGTCGGCCCAGTAGTCTTCCGTGATATCGGAAGCGGCATTGACGCCGGCAGCCTGCTCGATCAGGCTGTTTTGATACATGGCCGGTCCGGCTACGGACAGAAAAGAACTGTTGCCGGTCAGGCAGACGGTGGGCTGATCGGTCCCGCTCAGAGCGGCGGTGAGGGGCTCCAGCTGCTCATCATGGAAGGCCAGCAGGCTGGCGGCCCGGTCCATGGTATTAGTGGCGGTCCCAAGCAGGGTTACGGCCTCTTCCAGAAGGGCTTTATCTTCCGGATTTACGGCAATCACAGTAAGCCCCAGTTCCTCCAGAGAAGGAATCACATCCTTCAGTTTGGCGGGAAGGACAATCAGGTCCGGCTCCAGTGCGGCGCAGCCTTCCAGGTCAAATTCCTTGGCAGTGCCTACGCTGGGCAGGCCGATGATCTCCGGAGCGCTGAGATGATAAATGTTCCGGCTCCCTGCCTTGGTTTCGATACCCGTCAGCCTGTCTTTCAGACCTAAGGCAATCAGCAGGCTGGTTGAAATATAATAACCGCTGACCAGGGTTTCCGGTTCCTTTTCGATGGTAACCTCTCTGCCAATCTGATCAGTGACAGTTACGGGATAGGTTATAGATTGGGCAGCCGCTGTCTCGGCGTTTTCGGTTTCATTCGCTTTTGTCTCAGCATTTTCCGCCTCCGCGGACTGGGTCTCGGCATTTTCCGCCTCCGCGGACTGTGTTTTGGCGCTTTCAGCTCCGGCAGCGGCCGTTGTCTCTGCCGGGGAAGAGCTTCCGCCTCCGCAGGCAGTTACAGTCAGCATGGTTAATGTCAGCAGGATTGCAAGTGTTCGTTTCATGTAGAATAAGCTCCTATCGTTATATTTTCAAAACAACAACGACATTTTATCAAATCCCTGTTCATTTGACAAGAAAAATATGTTAAGATAATTTACATGTAAAGGAAAAGTTCATTGAAGAGCAGGTGAAGGCGCTGCAGGACCAGATTGGGAGCAAAAGGTTCTGCCGGCCCTGTCCGGCGGCGTAGATTCTTCGGTAGTAGCAGTGCTTTTGATCAAATTCGAACTGGTGGGGCCGGTAAAGATCCTGCTTAAGGACGAGGTGCGTGTAGTTGGAAAACAGCTGGGCCTGCCGGGCAGCATGGTATTCCGTCAGCCCTTCCCCGGCCCCGGCCTGGACGTGCGCTGCCCCGGTGCGATTACCCGCGACCGCCTGGAGGCAGTCCGGGAATCCGACGTGACCCTCCGGGAGGAGTTTGCCAAGCACGGCCTGGAGGGAAGGGTATGGCAGTATTTCACCGTGGTCCCGGATTTCAAATCCACGGGAATCAAGGACGGCAAGAGGGCTTTTGAGTGGTCGGTTATTATCCGCGCCGTCAACACCAAGGACGCCATGGCGGCAACCATAGAGAACATTCCCTTCGACCTCATGTGCCATCTGGCGGACCGGATCACTCATGAGGTGCCGGGCGTGAACCGAGTGCTGTATGATTTCACGCCGAAACCGACGGGGACGATTGAAATGCGTATGTCTATTGCTGCATCTTAGAGTGTTCGAAATGTTTGAGTAATACGAATTTACAAGCAGGAAACTAAGTATTTTATATGATTGTTTTAAAAATATCGTTTAAAAGAGTAATGGGTTTAAGCTATTAACTTCATATTTTTGCTGGGAGGGAATTTATGGATAATGATTAAAATGAGATCATTTGATTTTAGCAATAAATGGGAAAAGCTTCTTGTGCCGGACATTGTGGCGCTGCTAACACAGATTCACGAATTTAAGGGTTAGGACCAGAAATGGGCAGGAAATCGCGGGATACAGGGATGTCTTGAATACCATTTATGAAAGCCACGACCATATACCGGTCAGGTCCAACATAATACAGCAGCTTCACAGAGATCTTTATAAATTTGAAGGCTGCGATATCGGCGGCAGATATACGAAGTATGTTTGGAATGGAGAAAATAGAACTGTGAAAGGACTGTCGGATAAATGAAAAGTGAGTTAAATATCAGACTGCGTCTGATACAACAGGACAGCGGCATAGATAAAGAAAATTATCTTGCTTTACAGAAATCTGTGGCAATTTAAAAAACTGGGAATGGGATAATGAAGAAAAACTGAAGGAACAACGGCAGAGAAATTAAGTGTAATAATAAACGAGAAGAAAAATAAGTGGATGGATTACGCGGATAAGCGGAATGAAAGCATAAAATTAAGCTATGAGCTGTAATAAATATCTTGCCAGCAAAGGAGAACCTCTATGAAAAACCTATTCGAAATCGGAAATCAGTAGGTGAGAGAGTGACTGGAAGGATTATACTGCGCAGAGGTAAGCCGGAAGAAATCTAAGAGAAAGTTTCACAGCCGCCGTCTTGCGAGTACTGCATATTGCCAGTTTTGCCTTTTCCGACTATAATATAAACAGTTGCCCGGTGCCGCGGCGTTCCGGCAGGAGCCGTTATGTTGGCGGCAATTCTGCTGGCGGCCGTGGCCCGCAAATCACGGAGCAGTCCCATGCTGTTGAAATGGGAAAGCAGGGCGCGTGTGATCCATCGAATTAAAATGGCGGAGGAAATAGTTTATGCTGACGTATTCATTTTATGACATCTTTTTTTATCTGCTGCTGTACGGTTTCCTGGGCTGGGTGGTTGAGGTAGGCTATTATTCGGTCCGGGACGGACATTTCGTGAACAGAGGCTTCATCAGCCTTCCGCTTCACGTGCCGTGCGGAATCTCCTTTGCCCTGCTGATCCAGGTGCTTCCATCCCTGGGAAGAAATTTTGCGCTTCAGTTTATAGCGGCGGCGATCATCATCGCCGTGGTGCAGAGCCTGAGCGGCGAGTTCAGCCATCGGGTGAGCCGTCTGGCCCGGTGGGAGACGGAAAACGCCTTCACCGGTTCCAGAAAGAACTGGCTGGAGATGGCGGCCCGCGCGGCTTTTGTACTTTTGGTTTATCATGTGGTGCATCCCATTTTCCTGGCAGGCGTTTCCCTGATGCCCAGGCTGGTCCTGCATATTATCGTCTGGGTCGGAATGACACTTCTGATTCTGGACTTTGTCACGCTGCTTTATGCGGTGCGCCATCGGACCCTGCTGGTAACGGATGAGATATCACGGCTCAATACCCAGCGTATTGCCAACCGGATTACCCGGCATATCTGGGAACGTCTGGAGAAAGCCTATCCGGGTATTGAGGAGACTGGCTGGGAACGGCAGCCGGGAGAGAAAATCATTTTCGCGAAAGGGATCTGCTGGGACAAGATCATCTGGGTGTTTCTGATCTGCGCCCTGTTGGGCGATATCATTGAGACATTTTACTGCGGTCTGGTGGACGGCCAGTGGATGAACCGTTCCAGCGTCCTCTATGGGCCCTTCAGCTTTGTGTGGGGCATCGGCGCCGTGGTGCTGACGGTGGCCCTTCAGCATATGATGGACAAATCGGACCGGTATATTTTCATCGGCGGCTTTTTCATCGGCGGCACCTATGAATACATGTGCAGTGTGTTCACGGAGCTGGTGTTTGGCACGGTGTTCTGGGATTACAGCGATATGCCGCTGAACATCGGCGGCCGTACCAACGTGCTGTTCTGTTTCTTCTGGGGACTGTTGGCCATGGTGTGGGTGAAGATCCTTTATCCGCCTCTGAGCCGGTGGATTGAGAAGACGCCGCCTCTGGCGGGAAAGATCATCACCTGGATCATCGTATTTTTCATGGTCTGCAACGGCCTGCTGACTGCCGGCGCCATGGTGCGGTACAATACAAGAGCGGTTCGGCCGGAGCCCAGCGGAATGGTGGAGGAATTCCTGGACGCGCAGTACGATGACGCGTTCATGGAGAGACGGTGGCCCAATATGATCGTGACGGAAAATGGTTCGGGAGATTGAAATCATGAGTGAAGGAAAATGGAAGCTGCCGGGCCTTGCTATAGTAATTATCGCAGCGATAGCGTTCAGCATCGGCGTTCGGATGACTCACAATAATCAGGTTAAGGAGTTTTACCGTGAGGCAGAAAATCTGATTGCGCAGGAGAGATACCGGGAAGCAAGGGAAATCCTGGAGAAAATTGAAGAGGAAGAGTACCGGGACACGCTTCCTCTGATAAAGCTGTGCAAATCTCATGAAGAATATGACAGCGGCGATCTGGAGGAGGCATGGTCTATTATATGCAATGAGGGATTTGCTTATCAGTCCGCGGAGCAGATTGAGGCAATCCACAATTACACGGGCGGTCTCAGGCAGGAATACAGGGCGTATATCAGAAAGGTGCAGTTGGAAAAGGCTCAGAGATATCGGAACAAAATTAAGAACGGTGTCCCGTATGTAGGGATGCGGGAAACTGAGATCGGCAATACGTCCCTCGGCGCGCCGGACCCGGTTGTGAGGCACAACTATGAGACGAAACATGGAAATACGTATGAGGCAAACCTGTATGATTTTAAAAAGTATGGGAGTGTCATATTTGTCGCGAGATGCGTGGACGGCGAGGTAACCGAAGTATGGGATTATCGGAATTCCCCCCGTTCCTCTTACACTCCGCCGAAAAAGAAAACGACTTCCAAAAAGGAAAGCGACGCTCGCGACGATCCCTATGATGTGTACGACTATGCTGACCCGGAAGACTTCTATGATGATAACTATGCTGATTTCTGGGAGTATGAGGAGGCGGAAGAGTACTGGAATGAGCATTGGGAGTGAAGGCTGATGAAAAGACAATATTAGAAAAATACGGATGAGAAGATGGTGATGATTGGGAATAATTAAAACAAAACCTGATATAACAACATACCTGGAACCATGGAATTGATAAAAAAGACATAACTTCATGATACGAGTGGGGGAAGATAATGGAATTAGTTGAAGATTTTGATACATTATGTAGAAAGATTCTAAATAAATATGATTCAGATGAATGTATTACTGTAGGAATACTTGTGGCAGATTACCGTCAAACAGAATGCAGAGAATATATTATAAATTATTTAAATCGTTTTGATGAATTATCGGGAAAATATATCGATTTCTATTTACCAGGATACTATTTATATACGGGAGATGGTAAAACTGATTGGCCGAAAGGAAATCACTACAATATGTGTATAAGCAAACATCGGTCATCACAAACAGAGATTTATTTAGATAGAATGAAAAGCCCGGTATATTTTGATTATTATTTATTCGAAGATTTTTTGAGGGAGTTAGAGAAGAGAACACATATTACTTATAGATATTGCCCGATGTTGATTTTAGTTGAGGTGAGTCAGGAGAAATTCCGGGGACAACTAGAGTTTCAGAGAAAAATGGTTATAGATTTAGATGATGGGACAGATAATGGAGTAAAGAGGGCGGGCAATCTGTTTGATGCAATTTTTGAGTTTGCAAAGAAAGAAGTGCATCTTGACAGATTTAGGAAAGGATTACGGATGCGGTATATTAAGGGGCATGCTATTCATAATATGATTAAAATTTTGGATGGAGAGCGGTTTGAGGTAGTAGAAGATATAGCATATGGAATAATAGAGTATAGGCTTAAATAAAAGTATTGATTTTCCAGCTATACTGAAAGTGAATGATATTTTTTTCAATAATATATAATCCTATAATAAGTTGTTACATAGGAGTAGTGTGAAGACGTAAAGTAGAATCAGAAGCATATCGAAAGAAGCGCCAGAAACTGCCGCTTTTGAGTGTAAGAAAC
>CANQRW010000046.1 GCA_947626365.1 uncultured Lachnospiraceae bacterium | reverse complement strand
ACTGAAAGGTCTGGGCTAACTGCGAGCCTCCTATGTGCGCACGAAAAGCCGTGATCCACGCTTTTAGATCGCAGAACTCATCGGCGGACCATTAGCCTGTAGGTAACCGATCCACGAATAACAGAGTGGCCAACTGCCGGGGACTGTAAAATCAGAGCCCTTTTCCGGGGCTGTCAGAAGATCAGAATGTGAGATTTGTCAGAGGAAAGAAAAAAGTTTGTGAAATACAAATTTACCTCTTGACAAAAGTCACTTCATAACAGGAGGAATTATATGGGACATAAATTAACGTTGAAAGAAATACAGCAGATTGAGTTTAATATATTAAAGGAATTCCATCGCGTCTGTGAAGAAAATGGCTTTCACTATTACTTGTGTGGAGGTACATGTCTGGGTGCAATCCGTCATCATGGTTTTATTCCGTGGGATGATGATCTGGATGTGATGATGCCGCGTCCGGATTACGAACGTCTTTTGGAATTGGCGCGTCAAAAGAAAGTATTTAACAGCACATTGAAGGTAAACTGTTTTTCATTAAAAGAGGAAGGTTCTCTCCTGACATGCGCCCGTATTTATGACGATCGAACCCGGGCGGAGTTCAAAAATTTTCGTTTTCCTCCTGAGCTGGGGTGCTGGGTGGATGTTTGTCCGTTAGACGGTTTAGAGCCAACAGAAAAAGGGCGTGTGCAGCATTTTAAAAGGATGCGAATCTTAAAGGATCTATATATTATAACTGTCACGAAGCTAAGGAGAAACCGGCGTTCCCGCGCAGCCACTGTATTACAGTATACATTGGTGCCTGTTTTACCATTTATCCGCATGGCTGGACCGGGCAGATATCAAAGATGGATGAATCGAATATCCCGAAAGCTGGACTATGAAACAAGTACTTATGTTGGATACATAGAAGGCTATGGAGTGAAGGAAACGTTGAAAAAGGTTGATATGGAACCTGCTGTCCTGGTGGATTTTGAAGGGAGTAAGTTCTATACTATGGCAAACTATGATTCCTATCTAACCAGTATCTACGGTGACTATATGATACCTCCACCTGTTGAAAAGCGTGTCAGCCGGCATGAGGTCTCCATCTATTGGAAAGACTAATTTTGTCTATCAGTACCGGCTATTGTATATTGCCAGAGAATTATGCCAAACGAAGGGAAAGTTAATATGAATGAAAATGAACAAACGCTGATTCGCAAAATACAAAAAATAGGATTTCAAATGTTATGTGATGTCGATGACTTTTGCCGGGAAAACAATATTACATATTTCCTTTCAGGCGGCACTTGCCTTGGTGCGGTACGGCACCATGGTTTTATTCCTTGGGATGATGACGTGGATATTATGATGCCTAGACCTGATTTTGAAAGATTCATTGTGGAATTTTCCAAAAAGTATGAGGGAAACTATGGCGCTGGTTCCCTTTTAACAGAACCAAATTGGATTCGAACATTTAATCGTATTTGGGACAAAAAAACAAGCCTTCGATATAACACTACATATGAGATGGATATGGGGATTTTTATTGACATTTTTCCCATTGATGGGCTTCCTGTTTCGAAGATTCATCAATTCCTGTATTATAAGAAAATAAAATTTTACGATATGGTACGCACAACCTCGGTACGAAAGAATATCCTGCCAGATGAACCGCATGCTTTTATAAAACAAATATTATTTGTGATATTCCCCAAAAGCCAAAGTCGTGCGCGCCATTTCGCTGAGCGTATTTCTAATTGCGCGAAGAAATATAGTTTTTCGATGTCAAGAGACGTTGCAGTCAGCGTTATTTGCCATTATGGCAGCCGGGAAACGATTTCTCATGAAGCGATGAGCAGCTCAGTTCCAATGGAATTTGAAGGACGAAAATTTCCTGTTCCGATTGGATATGACCAGTATTTACGAAATCTTTATGGGGACGATTATATGAAAGTACCGGAAGGACATAGTGTGGATAAGGGAAGCCATTTAGAACTGTGGGAGGGGGACGGCTTCCTTAAGTTTTTTGACGAAGGATAAGAACGAGGCTGTTTCGACTGATTCGAATGGACGAAGAGCCTAATGAAAGGAGATTTGTTGAATGAATTTTATTTTCCTGTTGTTTTTTTTGGAAATCCTTCTGTTCACAGGAGGTTATTATGCATCGAAAAAAGACATCATGGCTCCTTCTGTCGTTTTTAGCGGTATGTTCGTCCTAAGTACTTTTGTCGCAATCCTTAATATTGGGAAATGGGATTTTCGGATTGATGCCTATTCCTGTTATTTGCTTGTACTGGGAATCTTGATATATGTTTTGACGGAATGTTGTGTTCGTCAACTATTATTTCATCGGTGGCAGAGGAAATCTGTTTCAAGTGAAAGAATTGACTTTACCCCATATCATGTACAAGGGTGGAAAGTGATTGCTTTGCTGTTATTTAATGTGTTTGTAGTTTTATGGTTTTATTCTGAAGTCCTGCGCATTGTTGCAGCGTATGGCATGAATATTGCGCATCCATTTGCAGCATATAGAGAGATTACAACAAGTCTGGCAATGCCCAGCGACTCTGAAATACTCATGATAGGAACAGTTTTGAGCCAGATGATGAAGGTAACAAAGGCGTCCGCTTTTATATGTTCCTATATCATTGTGCATAATCTTGTGGCTGAAAAAAAATGGTGGAAGCATAAACCTTTTATTTGCATTGGACTGACGGTATGTATTTTTTTAGAGATGATAGTTAATTTGATCAGCGGTGGACGTAATGCCATTTTACAAATTATAACATCGATAATTATCGAGTATTATATTCTTTGGCATCAGAAAAATGGATGGAACAAATCCCTTACAGAAAGATACCTGTTGCTCGGCGCTACATGTGTCATTGTGGGTATCCCCCTATTTTATCTTGCTCTTCACTTGACTGGCCGCTCGACAAGTCAAAGTATGCTTGAGCATGCGTCGATTTATATTGGCAGTGGGATTGTAGATTTTGACCAGTATGTGAAAACTCCGGCTGAGGCTCCAGTCGTATTTGGTGAGGAATCTCTATTGGGAATTCATCAGCTTTTGAAAAGACTGGGGATTTTGACGGTTTTGAAAAATCGGCATTTGGAAAAGCGAATGCTTACACTTGATGGAAGGTTGAGCAGTAATATATATACGTTTTTTCGGCGACCGTTACATGATTTTGGCGTAGCGGGTATGTGTATCTTTACCGCACTGGTTTCTATTATGTTTGCTCTGATTTATTACAGAAATATTAAATATAGACCGGTAAAAAAGGGGACTCCGTATTGGGTGCTGATGTATGGATTTATTTTTTATTGGATTATCTATGCTTCCATTGATCAACGTAGTATTGAATATTTTACAACATCGAACGTTTTAGTTCTGATTGCTGTGTTCATAGGATTCTTTTTGATGACGCGGCTCAATATTGTATGGAAAAAGTGAGAATGAGAATAAAGGTAAATGTTCAGAATCCTTAAACAAAAGTATACAGCGCTTCCCCTGTCGCTTCGTGCAACCTTATGGTTTTTTATATGTGCTTTCTTACAAAAAGGCGCAACCGCCATTATAACCCCGCTCCTTTCCCGGCTGTTATCGACCTCGGAATATGGACAGTATACTGTCTTTAATTCCTGGATGGATATTGCTGCGATTTTTGTTACATGCAAGCTCAGCGCAGGTGTTTATACACAGGGATTGGTTAAATTCGAAAAAGACAGAAAGGTTTTCAGCTCTTCTTTACAGGGGCTGAGTTTGACACTCGTGCTTTTGTGGACAGGAGTTTATTTGCTTTTTCAGAATTTCTGGAATCAGCTGCTTTCTCTGTCAACAGCTCAGATGATTGCGATGATCGGAATGATTTGGGCGACCAATGCCTTTACCTTTTGGATGGAGGAGAAACGAGTCGATCTGCGGTATCGGAGCCTTGTATTGATCACGCTGCTCGTTTCCGTTGCAAAGCCGGTTTTTGGCGTCATGGCGCTGGCAGTCAGCGAAGATCGTGTCACCGGTTGGATTTATGGCCTTCTCATTGCGGAATTGATTGGTTATATCGGGCCGTTTCTTTCTCAGATGAAGCGGGGCCGGCGGTTCTTTTCTGCTCAGTTCTGGAAATACGCGTTGTGGTTCAATATTCCGCTGATTCCTCACTACCTTTCTCAAACGGTTTTAAACAGTTCTGACCGTATTATGATTGAGCGTCTGGTTGGAACTTCCGAGGCAGGGATCTATGGACTGGCATATACATTGGCTCATCTTATGACGCTGTTCAGCACGGCATTGAATCAAACCATTGGTCCATTTTTATACCGTAAAATAAAGGATAGAAAGGTGGAGGAAATTTCCCGAGTCGCCTATCCCGCGTTAATTGCTATTGCAGCAGTCAATTTGTTGCTGATCGCTACAGCGCCTGAGGTGATTGCCATTGTTGCACCGGCCAGTTATCAAGATGCCATGTGGGTAATTCCTCCGGTTGCGATGAGCGTGTTTCTGCTCTTTGCTTATACTTTTTTTGCGAATTTTGAGTTCTATTTTGAAAAGACAAAGTATATTGCTGCGGCTACGATGGGCGGGGCGGTTTTGAACATTGTTTTAAACGCTGCTTTTATCCCTGTCTTCGGCTACATCGCTGCAGGATATACAACATTGGTCTGCTATTTTGTTTATACTGCATTTCACTACTGTTCCATGAGGATAATCTGTCGCGAGCACTTAGATAATGTAAGAGTTTATAACACCAGAATTCTGCTGATTATTACTTTTGTATTCTTTGCGGGTGCTTTTGTATGCATGGCGACCTATCGGTTTTGGATCCTTCGGTATGGAATGATTCTGGCAGGCTTTATCTTGTGCCTGATAAAACGAAAAGAGATCTTTAGAATCATTCAGCTTCTATTACGGCCCCGAAAATAATGTGAGGCCGTTTTCTGTTGCGGAGTGTTTCATTGAAAAAATAGACAGAATGGAGATTACAATGAACATTGCACTTATCATAGCTGGGGGTTCTGGTACAAGGATGCATCAGGATATACCAAAGCAGTTTTTGACGGTCAATGAGCGTCCCGTCATCGTCTATACGCTTGAAGCTTTTCAACGGCATCCTGAGATTGACACTATTGCGGTGGTCTGTATTGAAGGTTGGGAGCAGGTGCTTTGGGCCTATGCCAATCAGTTTAATATCACGAAGTTAAAATATATCATTCCTGGCGGAAAAAATGGACAGGACTCTATTCGCAATGGGGTGTACGAATTGGAAAAACATTTTTCGGTGCGGGACATTGTCCTGATCCATGATGCAATCCGTCCGATGGTATCAGCTGAGATCATTTCTGACTGTATCCGGGTGACAGTGCAGTGCGGTAATGCGATTACGGTGATTCCATGTGCTGAGGCTATGATGCAGACGGAAGATGGCAGGATCTCTACCGGCAGTTATCCACGGGATAAACTCAGACGGACTCAGACTCCGCAGGGCTTTTTCTTGGGAAACATCTGCGAAATACATAGACGAGCGCTGGAAGCGGGCATCACAAATTCGGTAGCTTCTTGTACGTTGATGATCGAGATGGGTGAACAGATTTATTTTTCAGCGGGGTCGGAAAAGAATATTAAATTGACGACCGTAGAAGACATTGATATTTTCAAGGCGTTGTTGGCCGCAAAACGTGCTGACTGGCTGAAAAATTAACAGGAGAAAAATATGGATTTTTATGCGATTCCGCAATGGATTGCGGATATTGATACAGTGACACAGGTATTGCCTGAACTGCCGGAATTAGCCGGAAAAACGGTGATGATCACTGGGGCGGCAGGGTTGATTTGTTCCGCAGTAGTGGATATTATCTTTCGATATAATGAAACTCACGAGAACCCCATCACTTTACTGGCAGCGGGGCGTTGGCCGGAAGAGATGGAAAACAGGTTCGGCCTCTACTGCGGGAAATCATATTTTAAATTTGTCACTTATGATGCTGCGAAGGGAAATAATGATATGAGTATTCCTTGTGATTATGTCATTCACGGGGCGAGCAACGCAGTGCCGAATTTGATCGTAAAGGAGCCGGTGGAGACGATGTGCAGTAACTTTACCGGATTACTGGAACTTTTGCGCTATTCTGTTGACTGTGGCGCAAAGCGAGTACTTTATATTTCCAGCAGTGAAGTATACGGAAAGAAAGAAGGTAATGAACCCTACCATGAGAATGAATATGGATATATTGATCTGCTGAATCCCCGCAATTCGTACTCGGTGGGGAAGCGCGCGGCGGAGACGTTATGTGCAAGTTATTCAGCCGAGTATGGGATAGAGACGGTGGTTGTTCGTCCGGGACATATTTATGGGCCGACAGCATCTCCGGCAGATACGCGTGTTTCATCTGCCTGGGCTTTCGCAGCGGCTCGGGGAGAAGACATTGTCATGAAGAGCGATGGGAGCCAGATGCGCAGCTACTGTTATTGTCTTGACTGCGCTTCCGCGATTCTGAAGGTATTACTGCGAGGAGAGAATATCAATGCCTATAACATTTCAAATCGGAATTCTATCATCAGTATCAAAAAGATGGGTCAGATATTAGCGCAGGTCGGCAGTGTATCGATGATTCAGGAAAAAGCATCGGTACAGGAGAAAAAGGGATTCAATCCTATGAACATTTCGTCCCTTGACAGCAGCAAGTTGGAAGGACTGGGATGGAAGGGGTGCTTTGATGCCATAAAGGGTCTGCAGCACACAGCTTTGATTTTAAAAGAGGGTTTAGGACAATAGTACATCATTTTTGGAATAATGAAACTGGAGGATAAAGAAATGCATCTCATGCTGCAATACCCTTTTAATTCGCAGGCACTTCTGCGTAAGCGTCGTTCGATCAAAAAAGAACTGTTGAGCAAGTCAATTCTCATGGAGAAACGTGTCGCAGTCCTCGGCGGATCAACGACCCATGACATTAAGGACATGCTTGAACTGTTCCTGCTGGATCAGGGAATCAGGCCTGTTTTTTTTGAATCAGAGTACGCCCAATACTGGCAGGATGCGATGTTCGGCAATCCGAAGCTGGAAGAACTGAGGCCGGATGTCATCTTTATCCATACATCCAACCGGAATATCACCGGCTTTCCGGATCTGGAGGACAGTGCGGAGGCGGTGGACAGCCTTCTGGAGCAGGAATACCAGCATTTTGAGGTTATGTGGGACAAGCTCCGCGAGACCTATCACTGTCCCATCATTCAGAACAACTTTGAGTACCCATCCTACCGGCTCTTGGGCAACCGGGACGCCAGCGACATCCATGGCCGGACGAACTTCATTACACGGCTGAACCAGAGATTCTATGAGTATGCCCAGACCCATGAGCAGTTCTATATCCATGACATCAATTACCTGGCTGCGGATTACGGCCTGGAGAAATGGTCCGATCCATTCTACTGGCATATGTACAAATACTGCTGCTGTATGGACGCGATTCCCCGTCTGGCGTTCAGCGTGAGCAATATTATCAAGTCGCTTTTCGGCAAGAATAAGAAGGCGTTCGCGCTGGATCTGGATAATACACTGTGGGGCGGTATCGTAGGGGACGACGGCGTGGAGAACCTGTCCATCGGGCCGGAGACCTCCATGGGGCAGGTCTACACGGAGTTCCAGCAGTATCTGAAGGCTCATAAGAAGCTAGGCGTGCTTTTGAATGTTGTTTCCAAGAATGAACATGAGAATGCCATTGCCGGCCTGAAGCATCCGGACAGTGTACTGACACCGGATGATTTTATCTCCATCAAGGCCAACTGGGAGCCGAAGAGCCGGAACCTGGTGCAGATGGCGGAGGAGCTGAGTCTCTTGCCGGAGAGTTTCGTGTTTGTGGACGACAACCCGGCGGAGCGTGCCATCATACGGCAGCAGGTACCGGGAGTCCCAGCGCCGGAGATCGGAGAGGTGGAGCACTATATCAATGTGATCGACCGCTCCGGCTTCTTCGAGGTGACGAACCTGTCGAAGGACGACTTTAAGCGGAATGAGATGTATAAGGAAAACGCCAGACGCGCCGAACTGCAGGCGAACTTTGGCAGCTATGAAGATTACCTGCTTTCGCTCAAGATGGCCGCGACGATCCGGCCGTTTGAGAGTATCTATATGTCCCGTATCGCGCAGCTTACGAATAAATCGAACCAGTTCAATCTTACTACGAAACGGTACACGCAGGAAGAGATCGAGGCGGCAGCGGATGATCCGGATACCGTCACGCTGTACGGCAAGCTGGAGGACTGCTTCGGGGATAACGGGGTGGTGTCGGTGGTGATTGCTGAGGTGAATGGAGATACGTTGGACATCATTCTGTGGCTGATGAGCTGCCGGGTACTGAAGCGGGATATGGAGTTCGCGATGATGGATGAGCTTGCGAAACAGGCACAGAACCGGGGAATTAAAAAGCTGGTCGGGCATTATTATCCTACACCAAAGAATGCCATGGTGAAGGATTTTTATGCCCTGCAGGGATTCACGAAAGCGGATGAAGATGAGCAGGGAAATACCCGATGGGAGCTTGATATATCCGAGGGGTATGAGAAGAAACAGCATGTGATACAGGTTCAAAACTAACTAAGAAGAGGAGAATTAAAGCTATGAGCAGAACAGAAATTTATGAGAAACTGACGGCGGTATTTCAGGATGTATTCGATGATGACGGCATTGAAATTAATGATAGTACGACCGCGGCTGATATCGAGGATTGGGATTCGCTGACCCATATCATGCTGCTGTCAGCGGTTGAGGATGAGTTCGGTATCAAGTTTGATATGAAAGCCGTACAGGGGCTCAAGGATGTTGGTGCGATGGTAAATCTTATCGGGGAACTGCTTGCGTAACAGGGCCTTATGACCGCAGGTCGTTTGAATTTTATAACAAGGGGATAGTCTTATGTCGATCACATCATTGCCATTTTTATTATTCTTTGCGGCAACCCTGGGGATCTATTATATCCTGCCGAAACGTTATCAATGGGTAGGCCTGTTTGTTTTCAGTATAGCTTTTTTCCATTTTTCAGCAGCGGATTATACCATCCTCTATGCGGTGATGGCTGTCCTGGTGACGACACTCTGCGCGGGGCGTATTGCTAAGGCCAAAACGGAGGGAAACAGCAGATCAGCGAAGAGATGGCTTGCACTGGGCCTCGTTGTAAATCTGGGGATCCTGGCAACGCTGAAATACAGCAATTTTGTTATCCGTAATGTAAATTTTGCGGCAACCCTTGCCGGAAAACCAACGGATATCCCCCAGCTGGATCTGCTGGCGCCGCTGGGGATCAGCTTTTACACCATGTCAGTGGTGGGATATCTGCTGGATGTTTACTGGGGGATCTGCCCGGCGCAGACGAACCTGGTCAAAACGGCATTGTTCGTAGGCTACTGGCCGCAGCTCACTTCCGGTCCTATCGCAAGATACAATGAAGTCCGGGAACAGCTTTATACAGAGCATAAATTTGATTCCAGGCAGATTGCGCTTGGCATGCAGCGGATGCTATGGGGGATCTTTAAGAAGCTTGTGATCTCCGCCCGGCTGGCCGTCGTGGTGGATACGATCTATGGGGACACTGTCACTTATGGAGGCTATTACATCTGGCTGGCGGCAGTGCTGTTCATGTTCCAGCTGTATACGGATTTTTCGGGCTGCATGGATATCATTTTAGGGGCCTCGGAGTGTTATGGGATCCGTCTGCCGGAGAATTTCCGCACCCCGTTCTTCTCCCGCAGCGTGCAGGAATATTGGCAGCGCTGGCATATCACGCTGGGAGCCTGGCTGAAGGATTATATCCTTTACCCGGTGCTGCGTTCCCGCGCATGGAAAGACATGACCAAATGGATCAAGGCGCATTGGGGGAAGAAGGCGGCAAAGCAGATCCCGAGCATCCTTGGCATGCTGTGTGTATGGCTTCTGATGGGACTCTGGCATGGCGGGAGCTGGAACTATGTGCTTGGAATGGGAGTCTGGTTCTGGTTCCTTATCGCGGCAGCCCAGGTATTGGAGCCGGTATTCAAGAAAGCAATTGCGTTACTGAAGGTTAATACGGAGTGCTTCAGCTGGCATCTGTTCCAATCATTGAGGGTATTTGCGCTGGCTATGATCGGCAACATGTTTTTCCGGCTGAATGGATTTATGAAAACACTGCGGGTCATCAAAGCCGGTCTGTTTCCGGACAATCCGGAAATTTTCTTTGATGGATCGCTATTTAAACTGGGGCTGGATGGCCCTAATTTTATACTCATGGTGGTGAGTCTGTTTGTGCTGCTGATCGTTTCACTTTTGCAGGAGAAGGGCAGCGTGCGGGAGCAGATTGCAAGGCAGAACCTGCCATTCCGTTGGATCATCTGGTATGGGCTGATCTTTGGGATCCTTATCTTTGGCATGTATGGGCCGGGGTATAATGCGGCGGATTTTATTTATCAGGGATTTTAACGGCACGGATGAATATGAGAACTTTATATAAAATCGTTAAAACAGCTGTATTTACTTTATTACTGATAATTTTATTTCGCGTATTTACAAACATATTAATAAACAAGGGCACCTTCGACGAAGGGAATCAGTATCAACTGAGAATGAAAGAGTTTTATGATGAAGTTCCGGGAACTCTGGATGCCGTATACATAGGGGCAAGCCATGTGTATACCTATTGGCAGGCGCCGATTGCATGGAATAGTGATGGAATTGCCGTTTTCCCATTTTCATCAGGTTCACAGCCGGTAACAGCAATTCCTTTTTTGATAGAAGAAGTAAAAAAGACTCAGCCTCAGGCGCTGATTATTGTCAATATAAATCAAATTACAGCAACTGATACCGATGCAAATACTGTCCATTGGCTGGCAGATACAATTCCTTTTTCTAAAAACAAATGGAATATGATTAAGTCTCTGTATGAAACAGGAGACGGAGATGATGCACCTGATATTTTGGAATATTTTTTCCCGATGATTCGGTTTCATTCCAGATGGAATGAGTTAACCAAACAAGATATTCATTTTAATCAATCAGATGGATTAAAAGGGGCGTGTTACTTTAGTGATTTCTTCAAAAAAGAAGTAGACGTGTCTCAAAACTACGAGAAAGTGGATTTAAACAAGAGAGTTTCCTTATCACAATACGGATGTGTAGCTCTTGAGAATATTCTGAATTACTGCGATGCAGAAAAAGTCAATATCCTTTTTGTAATCGTTCCACAGTTTACAGGGGATGAACGCAGGACAGCGCAATATAATTCGGCGCAGGATTACATTGAAAGCCGTGGATATACTGTATTGAATTTAACTCAGCAGACTGGCGATTTAGGATTGGATATAACTCAGGATTACTTAGACCTGGTGGGCAAGCATTTAAACATTCACGGCGCGATAAAATTTACAAATTATCTTGCAGATTATCTTGTGGATCACTATGGCTTTGAGAATAAGCGGGGGGGTAATCCGATGTATGCAAGCTGGGATGAAGCAGGACATTTGTATAGTGAAATGATAGAGCCATATCTGACGAAAGGAGAGCTCGATTATGGAGAATATGGAGCTGGAGATTCTTAAGATGAGGGTTGGTTTTAATCCGAGGGCGATATATAAAATCAGTAAATTGTGTATATTCGTTCTGGTTTTCATATTCCTGTTCCATCTTAGCAGTAACATTTTAATTAATAAAATTGTGGATGGAAATGTGCCGGATCAACATGAGATGATTCCGGGCTTTTATAAAGAAACTCCAGGATCGTTGGATGTTGTTTGTCTGGGGGCGAGTTCTCTTTACGATTTCTATCAGGCTCCTATCGGATGGAACTCAAGCGGCATCGCTGCTTATTGCTATGCTTCGGCCTCACAGCCTACTGCTGCTATTCCTTTTTTAATCGAAGAAGTAAAAAAAACGCAGCCACAGGCGCTCATAGTTGCAAGTTTAAATCAGCTTGTTGTTGATACTGCCAGCAAAGAGGTGTTACATTATTTAGTTGATTTTATGCCGCTTTCTACGACAAAAATAGATATGATGAATTATCTGTATGATAATGGTTTTGTAGCGGATTCTGAAGGCAAACTGGCATATTTTTTTCCTATAATTCAGTATCACTCACGTTGGAATGAACTTATATGGCAGGATATTCATTATACGGAAACCGGCGGAGTTAAGGGCGCCAAAAAATTTGATCATTTTTTAAATGATGTTTTAGATGTAACGGAAAATGATATTGATGCAGCTTGGGCGGGGGGGTTAACGGAGCGCGAATCCAAAACGCTAAAGAATATTTTGGATTATTGTGATATTCACAATGTAGATATTCTCTTTGTAATCACCCCTCAGTATGCAGGGGAAGAAAAACGGGATGCGAAATATCTTGCGGCTCAGGAATACATTGAAAAACGCGGTTATATTGTTTTAAATCTGAAGAAATATATTTTAGAACTCGGATTAGACCTGAAATCAGATTTCGCAGATGTTAAGCATACTAATATTCATGGTTCCATCAAGGTCAGTAATTATATTTGCAGCTATTTGGCAGAACACTATGGCTTCGCAGACAAGCGGGGGAATCCCTCTTATGTCAGTTGGGATGAAGCATGGGATCGTTATAGAGAAATCATAAAACCTTATCTGACAGAGGACGAGTTAGAGCAGTTACACATAGAATCGACTTTCAGGTAATTAAAGCAAACCTGAAAGGGAATGAAATGTGTGGGAATCAGAGTATAAACTGTTAAAGACAGCAAAGGCTATGGCTGCATTTTTGGACAGTACTGTGGATATGGAAAAAACTATTGGAACAGCAGTAGACCAGCAGTAAAGGACATGATTCAGGAGGCAAGTGAATGAACATCTTATCCCTATCCGGTTTTATCCCGGAACAGATCTGTGATACCATACGTTTCTTTGGCTATGAAGGCCAGCAGCGGATCTCCCATTACTGCAGATACGCGTCAGATTATATCTCACAGATATTGGAAGATCCGGAGATAGACGGCGCGGTGTTCCCCCGTACCTGTGATAGCAGCCGCACAATCGCCAGTTACCTGGAAGAGTGCGGTAAATTTGTCTATCCGTTCCATATCCCTGCCAGGCAGGACAGGGCGGCGGTCTCTTTCCTGGCAGACAGTATCCGCCGGTACAAAACAGCGGTCGAACAGCACTATGGGACCGGACTTACCGATATCCCAGAGCGGACAAGTCTTGTGAACGAGCGGAACCGGAAGTTCAGACGTCTCTATGCACGCCTGCCGGAACTGAGTTACAGCGCCTATCTTGACATGCTCCACGGGATACTGCGGAAGCCGCTGCGGGAGCAGCGGGTACCGGATGATCTGCCTCCATGCCCCTGCCCTGGTGGCCCGAAGGTCTTTATAGCGGGTTCCACCCAGACCGGGAGCGGCATCGTCCGGCAGATCGAAGCCGCTAGCCTACATATTGTCGGGGACCGGCTGCCGGAATCCCACCGGCTGTTCTCAGCGCCGGAAGTCCCATTGGAAGGGGACATTTTTGAGAACATCGCCCTGAGCATGCTCTCCGCCATGCCGTCGCCATCCCAGGATGATTTCTCCCGTATCCTTCGGGAAGATAGGAAGGAGCTGCTGCGCAGGCAGGTGCAGGGGGTCATCTTCATCACCCAGAAATACTGCGAGCCCTATGACTACCTGTTCCCGGCCTACCGGGAGATGCTGGACGGGCTGGGGATCAAGAGCCTCCGGATAACGGTGTCGGGCTCCCAAAGTGAAAATGAAATGGCACTTGCCGTTGAGACGTTCGCAGACATGCTGTAAGGAGGGAGAGCCATGGCACAGTTGTATCTGCAGCTTCAGGCGAAGCTGATGCGGGAGTATTACAGGGATTTTTCCAAGTACGCAAAGGGGAGGTTGCCGGAAAAGAAGGCAGCATGGGTCACGGCCTTCACACCGGTGGAGATTCTGGAAGCGCTTGACATGGAATACATCTATCCGGAAAGCTATGCCGCGGTGATCGCAGCCAGCGGGAAGGAACAGGACCTCTTGCGGGAGAGCGAGAAGGGCGGGCTGTGCAGGGACTGCTGCGCCTATTCCGGCTGCTATAACGGGGCGCTCTCCGCCGGAACAGCGCCGAGGGGGCTGCCGCCCAGACCGGACGTGCTGATCGCGACGAACAACCAGTGCAATACCCTGCCGGGTTGGTGGAACCTGCTGGCGCAGGAGTATGATGTCCCGCTGATCGTGCTGGACTATCCCGGGGAGGGCGCGGACAGGGAGCAGGCATTTTCCTACGTGACGGCCCAGCACCGGGAACTCATCGCCCGGATGGAGGAGCTGAGCGGGAACCGGCTGGATGATGGCAGGCTGGAAAGGCTGATCCAAAACAGCAGGGACAGTGTGGCGGCGTGGAAGAAGGTCGTGGGCCTGCTTCCGGAAAAGGACATCGAGCCGACCGTCCTGTTTGACGGGATCTCCTATCTCATCACGTCCCGCTGCAAGCCGGAGACGGCGGAATTCTATACGGCGATGTATGAGTATTACGCGGCTTCCCCGGAAGCTGACCGGGGACGGAAGCCGGTCTTCTGGCTGGGCTACCCGCTGTGGTACCATCCCCAGAGGTACCTTAAGGAGCTGCTCCCGGATTACCGGGTCAGCGGGTCCAATTATGTCACCTGGTGGAGCCTGGACTATGACGGGGACGGGCCCATGGAACAGCTTTTCACGGCGTATAATTACACGTTTCTGAACCTCTCGGCGAAGACCAAGCGGGAGCGGCTGCAGGGGTGCATCGAGAAGTCGGGGGCGAAGGCGGCGGTCTCCCTGCGGAACAAGAGCTGCAAGTGCGATTTCGTCTCGGCGAGGTATATCGAACTGCCCCAGGTGGAGCTGGAGATCGATATGATCGACCGGGAATACCTGGACATGGGCCGGGCAGGGGAGCGGATGGACATCCTGAGGGAGATCCTATGAGCGGGATCGGGATCGACGTTGGGTCAACATATACGAAGTACTGTATCTTAGATGAAAACGCGCGGATAAGGGAGCTGTTTTCCGAACCGACGCCTGTACGGCAGAAGGAGTATTTTTCCCAGAAGCTTGGTATCCTTCGGGAGCGGTACGGGGATCTCCCGGTAGTGAGCTGCGGCTACGGGCGCAGGAACATCGCCGGGATCCGGGCGGTATCGGAACTCTCCGCCCTGGCCCTGGGGGTCGGATATGAGTTCCCGGGTGCCGCGGCGGTGCTGGATATCGGCGGCCAGGATACGAAACTGATCCGCCAGCGGGAAGGAAAGCTGGAGGCTTTCTTCATCAATGACAAGTGCGCGGCCGGGTGCGGGGTGTTCCTCGGCAATACGCTGCACAGGCTGGGCGTGCCCTTTGAGTCCCTCGACCTGACGGATGGCCGGCCGCCGGGGATACGCCTTTCGTCCACCTGCGCGGTGTTCGCCCAGAGCGAGATCGTGGAGCGGATCGCGGAGGGCGTCCCGGAGGATGAGATCCTCCGCGCGGTAATCGTGCAGATCCTCACCCAGGCGAAGGCCCTGCTGGGAAAGATGGAATGCGGTGAGATCCTATTGTCCGGCGGACTGGCCCGGATTCCGGGGATGGAAGCTTTCGCCCGGACAGTCCTGGAAAAGCCTGTGGTATGCACAGAGCATGCCCCTTATTTTTCGGCATTGGGATGTGCCCTGATGGCGGCCGGGCAGGCAATGGGAACGTGAGGCAATGCGGCATGGCGGGCAGCAGGAACGCGTGATAAGGCGGCCGGACCAATATGAGAACTATGAGGTGAGAAGGAATGAATATAAGAGAAGACTGCAGCTATACAAGGACCCATCAGTGGATGCGGGAGGAGAACGGCACCGCCCTGGTGGGGATCACGGACTACGCCCAGTCACAGCTGGGCGGGATCGTCTTCATCAACCTCCCTGAAGCGGGGGATACGGTGACGGCAGGTGAGCCATTCGGCGAGGTGGAGTCCACCAAGGTGGTGTCGGAGGTCCATTCCCCGGTGAGCGGTACGGTCAGGGCGGTCAATGAGCCTTTGGCGGATGAGCCGGAAAGGATAAATGAAGACCCGTATGAGGCATGGTTCATCGAGGTGGAGGATGTCACCGGGACGGCGGAGCTTCTGACAGCGCAGGAATACCGCGCTTACCTGGGGCAGCTTGCCGGGGAAAAGCCTGATGGGATAGGCTGAGGATGAAGCTGACATTTGTTGAGAGCCGGTCCTTAGACCCTTATTATAACCTGGCCCTGGAGGGACATCTGCTCCACTGCTGCCGGGAAGGGGAGCGGATCCTCTACCTGTGGCAGAACGAGAGGACCGTAGTGCTGGGGCGGAACCAGGACGCGGAAAGCGAATGCCCGGTGGAGCTGTTAAAGCGGGACGGGATACATCTGGCCCGGCGCAGTTCGGGAGGCGGGGCGGTATACCATGACAGGGAGAACCTGAACTATACCTTCCTTGCCAGGGAAAGGGACTATGACGTTCCGGGGCAGCTGGAGGTGGTGCTGTCGGCCCTGCGGGAGATAGGGATCCCCGCGGAGTTTTCCGGGCGCAACGATATCCTGGCGCATGGCAGGAAGGTCTCCGGCAACGCGTTCTTCACAGGCGGGGGCTCCTGCTGCCACCATGGTACGCTGATGGTGGGCGTGGACCTGGCGGCGGCGGAGAGGTACCTGCGGCCAAAGGGGGATAAGCTGGCGGCCCATGGGGTCCCCTCAGTCCGGTCAAGGGTCGCGAACCTCCGGGAGTTCCGGCCGGGATTGAAGATGGATGAACTGAAACAGGCCCTGCGGCTCTCATTTGAGCGGAGATATGGAGGGTATTGTGATTCCATGTCATTATCGGCAGAGGATCTGGCCGATATAGGGAGGCGGAGGGAAACGTATGCGGACCGCCGCTGGATCTATGGGGAGTCCGGGAAGTATGGACATGGATTGTCCCGCCGATTTGCCTGGGGAGAGGTCACGCTGAGGGTGCGTCTGGACCGGGGCGTGGTCGCGGATGTGCAGGCCGATACGGACGCCATGGAGCCGGGGCTGCCCGAAGCCCTGCGGGAAAGACTGCTGGGCGTCCCATTTGAGAACAGGGCCCTGTATGAGGCGGTCCTGAAGCCGGATGCGGCTGCTGTGGAAAGGGCGGGCGATTCGGGGAGGACGGACGAGTTCGGAATGACCGGTATCCCCGCAGGAGTCCGGGAGGAGATCGCGGGATGGCTTTTAGAGGGGCAGCTGGGAGGTTGATCTGATTTGGAGAGAATGTATGACCTTGCCGTGATCGGAGGCGGTCCGGGAGGATATACGGCGGCGGAACATGCGGCCCGGCTGGGGCTGGACACTGTGCTGGTGGAGGCCCGGGAACTGGGAGGCACCTGCTTAAACCGCGGCTGTATCCCCACAAAGGCCGTGCTCCACGCGGCGGAGACGCTGCGCGCAATGCGGCATGGCGGGAGTCTCGGCATCTATGCGGAAGGCATCGCCTTCGACTATGGAGAGATGATTGCCTACCGGCGTATGACAGTCACAAAACTCACACAGGGAGTAGGGAACCTGCTGCGTGCCGCAGGTGTCACTGTGGTGAATGGAAGGGCGCAGCTGGATTCCCCGGACCAGGTGCGGGTCACGGATACGGAGGGAAATGAGATCGTCCTTAAGGCAGGGAACATCCTGCTTGCCGCCGGCTCAACGCCTAGGCTGCTGCCGGTCCCGGGAATGGAGCTGCCGGGAATTCTGGACAGTGATGCCCTGTTTGCGTTAAAGACGCTTCCGGAAAGCCTTGTGATCATCGGCGGTGGTGTGATCGGCGTGGAGATGGCGGAGGCCTTTTCCGCTATGGGCACGAAAGTAACGCTGATCGAGGCCAGGGCCCGCCTGCTTCCGGAGATGGACCGGGAGGTCTCCCAGAACCTGCGGATGATCTTCCGGAAGCGCGGCGTGGAGCTGCACGCGGGCGCTGCCCTGCAGCGGATCACCCGGAATGGGAAAGGGCTGCAGTGTGCTTTTACAGAGAACGGTAAGGACATGACGGCAGATGCGCAGTATGTCCTCTGCGCGGTTGGAAGACGCCCGGATACGGAGGAACTTTTTGCCGAAGGGATGCGGCCGCAGATGACGGCAGCGGGCCATGTGGCAGTCGATGAATATTTCCGGACCAGCCTTCCGGGCGTGTACGCAGTCGGTGACCTGATCCCGGGGCCGCAGCTTGCCCATGCGGCCAGTGCCCAGGGGAAGGCGGTCGCGGAGATCCTTGCGGGTCGGACGCCTTCCGCGGATCTTTCCGTGATACCCAGGTGTGTATACACGTCCCCGGAGATCGCGGAAGTGGGCCTTACGGAAAAGGAAGCCGCGGAGCGGGGAATCTCCGTGAAGACCGGGAGGGCGCTGATGGGAGCGAACGGCAGGACGGTGATCCAGCAGTCGGAGCGGGGGTTCATCAAGGTGGTCGCCGCTGCAGGGACGGGAGAGATCCTGGGAGCGCAGCTCATGTGTGAACGCGCCACGGATATGATCGGTGGATTTACCGTCGCCGTTGCGAACCATCTGACAGCGGAGCAGCTGCTGCGCGCAGTTCGGCCCCACCCCACGTTTGAGGAGGCAGTGACGGAAGCTGTGGAGGCCATATGTCTTTGTGCAGGAAGTAAAAAAGAGTCATAATTTTATTATCTGTTGAGATATAGTCTTATTTGCGGTTCTTCTCAAAAAATTGGTGAAGCGCCAGGAAATGGAGAAGAATTACCAGTTTTCGGAGGGAAATCATTTGGACTTAATTTCTCCTTTTCATTTTGCTTCGCCTATGTTACAATATTTCCAGGCAGAATATCCTCCTCACCCATTGAAAAGGAGGATATGATATATGGGTACAAAATTTCAAGACTTGAATCTATCAAATTACTTTCTCTTCGCCGCCGCGGCGGAGGATGAAGAGGTCAGTCAGCTGCTTTTGGAGACGCTTTTGGGAATCCGGGTAGGCCGGGTGAAGGTGAGCGTGGAGCATTCGTTTCTGTACAGCAGTGATTTCCGCAGTGTCCGTCTGGACGTGTTTGTCAGCGATGAAGTAGAAGTCCGTTATAACATGGAGATGGAAAACCGGGAACGTGGGGCGCTGCCTCAGCGGAGCCGCTATCACCAGGCGGAGATGGATGTGATGTCGCTGGCGCCGGGAGAGGATTTCTCGAAGCTGAAACCGGTGTATGTGGTATTCATCTGCACGTTTGATCCCTTTGGTTTGGGGAAATACCGGTATACATTTGAGAACCGGTGCATTGAAGAGGATTTTCCGTTGGGAGACGGTGCGACGCGGGTATTTCTGAACACGAAGGGAACCAATGGAGCGGACGTGCCGGGAGAGCTGGTGAACCTTCTGCATTATCTGGAGGATTCCACAGACACATATGTGGGAAAGACGGACGATCCGAAGGTGCGCAGGCTGCACGAGAGAGTAGTCAGGCTAAAGCGAAGCAGAGAATGGGAGGCGCGATATATGCAGTTTGAAGAGCTGTTGCAGGAACATAAACAGGAAGGTCGAAGAGAGGGTCGCCAGGAAGGCCGAAGAGAAGGCCGTCAGGACGGCATGAACTGTATACTGAAGCTGACCGCTGCGATGATGGAAGCCGGCGAAGGGGATCAGATTTCCCGACTGAGTGCGGAACCGGAGTTTTTGAAGGCGATGCTTGAGAAGTACCATCTGGAACCGGCAGAGTAGAAAACGTGTGTATGCGCGTTTGCTTTGTGCTGGCAGGAGATTTGTGCTGGCAGGAAGATGGACGAAAGAAATTCATTATAATTCAAGAATATCTTATTTATTTAACGATTCAACGCCTGCGAAATGCAGGTTCGTGGCCGGGCGCAAGTGTCTTCGGCTGTTTATCCCACAAAAATGATTAGCAACCATTTGTAAAATAATGCGAAAATGGAACGTAGGAGGATATTTTGCCTGAATCGTACGACCTCTTTTCATTTATAGCAAGATGCCGTATAATATTATCAGCGGACTTTAGTATTTGACAAAGGAGAAATACTATGCTGATAAATGAGAGCGTGATAAAGAGCATGGCAAAGATGGCGTCCGTGACGTCGGAGGAATATGCGCGCCGTGTAGATTTTCAGGAACTTGCCAAATCCATAGCGCCATTATCCGGTACATTGGAGAAAGAATATAGGCCCTGGATGAATGATTTGACCGGGATAATAGGAATAAGCAGCACATTGAATCATAAAAAACTGGGTATGGATAATGAGGGATTGCAAAAACTTGCGCAGTTGGAAATACAGACGGCAAGGAAATTAAGCACGCAATTTCCCGTTAGCACAGTAATTACGGAAGCATCCGTCCATATTACGGAGTTAAGCGGACTGGTGACCCAAATGAATAAAGCGCTTAATGTGGACGATTCACCAGTTTCTTTGATACTGAAAAATTATCAAAGTGTAGCAGTGCATCAGTATAAAGAGATATTGCGCCCTAATGCGAATGCTTCAGCGCGTCTGGCAATGTTGGATGCTATTTCCGGTTTTGTTGACAGGCAGGTATCCTGGGTATCTGATTATGCGGAAAGAATACCGAAGACTCAGATGTCTGATGAAGAGGACGCTGTGGAAGAGGATACATCTGAGAAAGAGATGGCGGAGGAATCTGCTGTCACAAGGATACCTCAGCATATAGGCTATGCGAACAGACGTAATAGCGAGATAACGCCGAGTGAAGCGTTGGAAAAATCTCAGTTAAACAGGATTCTGGAGATGGGGAAGCGAATTGTAGAATTGGTTGCCCAGATAAATGAAGTTTGCTGCGGTTGTGCGAAAGATATTATGTTTAAGCCTACAGCGAAGTCTATAATGATGGGAATGAGAATTGGAACGTCTGTCTGCGATGGACAGGAAAGTTTTTCAACAATTGTGGATAATCTTTATTTTCTTTTTTATGAAAATCTGGAGAGGATAAAAACTGTAGTTACAGATGAGGAGGTGCGGAACAATTCTCTCTATTCCTGTATTTTTGCCATAAAAGATTTCAGAACATACTACCGTCATGACTTTGAGCATGGAAAGCAAAATAATATAAAGAAGAAGAGCGAGAATATCAGAGCCTGTTTTATGAGATACTGCGGGAAGATGCCTGTGAAATCCAAGGATTATATGAAACTTCAGTATAATCTTTACAATGATATTTTATCAATGGAAGAAGGACTTATTGAGGTAATGGAAGAATCTTTTTCTGTGGAATCGTGATGGTTACCAACTTTTGGAGGGAAATCATTTGGACTTAATTTCTCCTTTTCATTTTGCTTCGCCTATGTTACAATATTCCCAGGCAGAATATCCTCCTCGCCCATTGAAAAGGAGGATATATGGGTACAAGATTTCAAGACTTGAATCTATCAAATTACTTTCTCTTCGCCGCCGCGGCGGAGGATGAGGAGGTCAGTCAGCTGCTTTTGGAGACGCTTTTGGGAATCCGGGTAGGCCGGGTGAAGGTGAGCGTGGAGCATTCGTTTCTGTACAGCAGTGATTTCCGCAGTGTCCGTCTGGACGTGTTTGTCAGCGATGAAGTAGAAGTCCGTTATAACATGGAGATGGAAAACCGGGAACGTGGGGCGCTGCCTCAGCGGAGCCGCTATCACCAGGCGGAGATGGATGTGATGTCGCTGGCGCCGGGAGAGGATTTCTCGAAGCTGAAACCGGTGTATGTGGTATTCATCTGCACGTTTGATCCCTTTGGTTTGGGGAAATACCGGTATACATTTGAGAACCGGTGCATTGAAGAGGATTTTCCGTTGGGAGACGGTGCGACGCGGGTATTTCTGAACACGAAGGGAACCAATGGAGCGGACGTGCCGGGAGAGCTGGTGAACCTTCTGCATTATCTGGAGGATTCCACAGACACATATGTGGGAAAGACGGACGATCCGAAGGTGCGCAGGCTGCACGAGAGAGTAGTCAGGCTGAAGCGAAGCAGAGAATGGGAGGCGCGATATATGCAGTTTGAGGAGCTGTTGCAGGAACATAAACAGGAAGGCCGAAGAGAGGGTCGCCAGGATGGCATGAACTGTATACTGAAGCTGACCGCTGCGATGATGGAAGCCGGCGAAGGGGATCAGATTTCCCGATTGAGTACGGAACCAGAGTTTTTGAAGGCGATGCTTGAGAAATACCATTTGGAACCGGCAGAGTAGAAAACGTGTGCATATGCGTTTGCTTTGTGCTGGCAGGAGATTTGTGCTGGCAGGAAAGATGGACGAGAGAAATTTATTATAATTCAAGGATATCTTATTTATTCGACGATTCAACGCCTGCGAAAATGCAGGCTCGTGGCCGGGCATAGGTGCCTTCGGCTGTTTATCTCACAAAAATGATTAGCGACCATTTGTAAAATAATGCGAAAATGGGACGTGGGAGGATATTTTGCCTGAACCCTTGATTCTTTACTTTTCCCCATTACCGGTGCTATAATGTTTTTCGGGCAGGGATACGCTGCTGCCTGTTAAACAGCAAATTTCCGGAGGTAAAAATGAGATGAACCGTATTATCGAAAACCGCTTTCTGCGGGTGGAGATTCAGGAGTTAGGCGGCAGCCTTCATTCTGTTAAGGACCGTGCCGGCAGAGAATATCTGTGGCAGGGGGATCCGGCCTACTGGGACGGCCAGGCGCCCAATCTGTTTCCGTATATAGGAAGGATGACAGATAAGAAATATGTCGTTGACGGAAAGGAGTACCACATGGATATCCACGGATTCGTCAAGGACAGCCTTATGAAAATAGCTTCTTTAGATGGAGATGCCGTCAGGCTTTTTCTGGAAGACAGCGAGATGACCAGACAGCAGTATCCGTTCAGCTTCCGGTATGAGGTTGCGTATAGGTTACAGGATGCTCGGATTGTGATAGAATATCGGGTGGAAAACCGCAGCCGTAAAACTATGTATTTTGGCATAGGAGGTCACCCGGGTTTCAATGTGCCGCTGGAAGACGGTCTGCGGTTTGAGGATTATTGCCTGCGGTTCCCAGAGGGAACTCATATGAAGAGAGTGAATTTTACACCGGCCTGTTTTGTGGCGGGAGGGGCAGAGGAGTTCCCGCTTGAAGATGGGGATGTGCTTCCGCTGCGCCATGACCTGTTCGATCAGGATGCGATTATTCTGTGCGATGTTCCGAAGGAAGTAAGCCTCATATCGATGCGGAGGGACAGACCTGCGGCTGAGTCTGCCGGCAGAGGTGTTCGCGCAGTGTTCCCTCAGATGGACTATCTGGGAATCTGGCATGCGCCCAATACAGATGCGCCTTATGTGTGTATAGAGCCATGGTCTTCGCTGCCGTCGAGACAGGATGTGGTGGAAGACCTGGCGGCGCAGCCTGGGCTGGTCAGCCTGAAGGCAGGCGGCGTCTATGAGAACCGGTGGGAGATTGAGATTCTGGGAGAGGAACTGTGAGATGGCAGATCTGATTTTATATAATGGAACAGTTCGTGCAATGGATAGTGAGACTTCGCCGGAGTACAGACCAGCGAGGGACAGACTGCCGGGAGACAGACCGGCGGGAGACAGATTGGCAGGGAGCAAAACGGCGGAGTTTCCGGGCGGCGGGACAATGAGGCCGGCAGCGGCAGTTGCTGTGTCGGATGGTCTGATTCAGGCTGTAGGGACGGATGAGGAGATTCTGAAGCTGGCGGATGAGAACTCCAGGGTAATTGACCTGAAGGGCGCCTGTGTGGTTCCGGGTTTTAATGACAGCCATTGTCATCTGCTGACTACGGGAATCGGTATGGAACTTCTGGACCTGCGGGGCGCGGCTTCTCTGGAAGAACTGATCGAGCGGGGCAGACGCTATATTGAGGAGCGGCAGATTCCGGAGGGAACCTGGGTTCACGGTATAGGTTACGATCAGAACCTGTTTGCGGAGAAAGTGCTGCCGGATGGGAAGACGGTAGATGCGATTTCTGAGAAGCATCCGATTTTTATTGAGCGGATCTGCGGCCATGTAGGAGCCGCCAACGCCATGGCGATGAAATTGGCAGGTTATACAAAGGATACAGAGGTTACAGGCGGCGAGCTTGAGAAGGACGCCGATGGCCGTCTGACGGGAGTTTTGAAGGAAACGGCGCTGGAAGTTTTCGTGGATATGATACCGCGGCCTGGCGTGGAGGAGACGAAGGCTCTTATTGAAAAGGTGGCGGCACAATACAATGCCTGCGGCGTCACATCCGTTCATACGGATGATCTGGGTGAGGTGGATCTGGATACCATGCTGGAAGCCTACAGGCAGCTGGAGCGGGAGGGAAGGCTGAACCTGCGCATTTTCGAGGAGATTCGCGCGCCCAGACTTCCGGAGCTGAACCGTTTTCTGCAATACGGTCTGCGGACCGGGGACGGAACGGATTATTTCCGGATTGGTAATATCAAGCTGTTTGCCGACGGCTCCCTGGGGGCGCGGACTGCTTATATGCGGGAGGATTACGGGGACGATCCCGGCAACCGGGGAATTGCCGTATACACCCAGGAGGAACTGAACGAGGTGGTGATGACGGCCCATAAGGCCGGCATGCAGGTTGCCTGCCATGCTATTGGCGACGGAGCTGTAGAGCAGTGTGTCAATGCCTTTGTGAAGGCCCGCCGGTCTGACGGAAAATGTCTCCGCGACCGGGTGGTGCATTGTCAGTTCGCAGATGATGAACTGCTCAGAAGAATGGCGGATAATGAGATTGCTTCGGATATCCAGCCGCCCTTTACCGTGTCGGATGCGCCCATGGTGCCGTCCCGGCTGGGAGACAGAGAGTGGTGCGGATACCGGTGGAAGACCATGATGGATATGGGCATAAAACTGGGAGGAGGTTCTGACAGTCCGGTGGAGCCCTTTGACGTGATCTGGGGAATCCACTGTGTGGTGAACCGAACCGATGCTTTTGGCAATAAGGCAGGCGTCTGTCACCCGGAGGAGAAGCTGACGGTCCAGGAGGCGCTGGGCCTTTACACAGCGGGCAGCGCCTATCTGTCCTTTGATGAGAATAAGAAGGGCAGGATAAAAGAAGGATATCTGGCGGACCTGGCCATTCTGTCCCAGGATATTCTGGCGGCGGAACCGGAAGATATCTTAAAGACGAAGGTTCTGATGACCGTGGTGGGCGGAAGGATTGTGTACGGAGAGATGGAGTATGAAGGGCGGAATGCGAAGAAGCGTGGCGCTCTTGATAATGTCGTGAAGTGAAAAATAAGCTGTTTTAGCACTTGCAAGATTAACAGATAAGCGGTATATTCATGAGATGGAGGGAGGATGTTCAAATGATGAATGACATTGCTTATTATAACGGAAAAATTACAGCGATTAATGATATGATGATTCCGGCCAATGACAGAGGCTTCTATTTCGGCGACGGAATCTATGAGGCCGCCATGGTCTACAATCACAAAATCTTTGCCCTGGAAGACCACCTGGACCGGATGGCCAACAGCGCGGCCATGGTGCGGATTGAGCTGCCTTATCCCAAGGAAAAGATCGGTGAGATTCTTACCGGCCTGGTAAATCAGGTGGAGAACGACTGCCAGTTCCTCTACTGGCAGATTACCAGGGGCACAGCGCCAAGGAACCATCTGTTCCCGGCTCAGGCCTCCAGCAACCTGTATGTCTACAGCAAGCCCTGGAAGGGCGTGGAGATGTCTGATGAGTATAAGCTGAAAAGCGTGGAAGATACCCGTTTCCACTGCTGCAATATTAAAACCCTGAACCTTTTGCTAAATGTGCTGGCAGCTCAGACGGCCAAAGAGAACGGCTGCCAGGAGGCGGTGTTTGTCCGCGACGGCATGGTGACGGAGGGCTCTCACTCCAACATTTCCATTGTCAAAGACGGCGTGTTTATTACCCATCCGGCGGACAATCTGGTTTTGCCCGGAATTGAGCGGAAGCATCTTCTGGCTTACTGCAGGGAACTGGGGATTCCGTCGGAGGAGAGAGCGTTCACTCTGGATGAGCTGAAGGCGGCAGATGAAATCCTGGTGACCAGCACCAGCCATCCCAGCATGCGCGTCATGGAGGTGGACGGCCAGCCGGCAGGGATGAAGGATCCGGAGACCATTGCCAGATTCCGCGCGAAATATATGGAAGATATCGCGAAATAATGAAGTGATGAGGAGTAATGGCAGTCGGGGAGATTATATGGAGAAAAAACGTATCCGTGACTACGGGGTTTCCGTAGGGAGAATGAAGACAGGCGTGCGGAATAAGATAACGGATGTGCAGGGAGTAACGGTGGGCCAGGTTACTATCAAGGATTCGGAACATCGGACAGGCGTGACCGTCATTATGCCCGGTCAGGACAATCCGTTTGTTAACAAATATACGGCGGCCTGCTATGTCCACAACGGTTTTGGCAAAAGCGCCGGCCTGGTTCAGATTGAGGAGCTGGGGACGCTGGAGACGCCAATTGCCCTTACAAGTACCTTGAACGTAGGCCTGGTCTGGGATGGAATCGCGGAGTATGTCATTGACCGGTGCAGGCGGGAGGGCGTCAATGCTGCCAGCCTGAATCCCATTGTGGGCGAGTGCAATGACAGCAGCCTTAGCCGCATTCAGGACCGGGTGGTGAAGCAGTCCCATGTGCTGGAGGCGATCCGGACGGCGGGAGAAGATTTTGAGGAAGGCGATGTGGGCGCCGGCAGCGGAACCATTTGTTATGGCCTGAAAGGCGGAATCGGTTCCGCCTCCCGGATTGTGACCATAGGCGATACGGAGTATACCATCGGCGTGCTGGTTCAGTCCAATTTCGGTTCTACCATCGATCTGGTATTGAACGGGGAGATGGCGGGAGAGAAAATCCTTAAGATGAAGGAAGCCCGGAACGATATGGCGGTTTCCCGGGAAGACAAGGGTTCCATCATGACAATCCTGGCCACAGATTTGCCGGTGGACAGCCGCCAGCTTCGGCGGATCCTTCGGCGTACAGCCGTGGGAATCGCCCGGACGGGCGCCTATACCGGTCACGGAAGCGGCGAGGTGATGATCGGTTTCACCACCGCCAACCGGGTGCCGACGGAAGAGTGGATAAAACGCACGGCAGCGGATTCTGCCGGACAGAGCGGAAAGACGGCGGAGCCTGCCGCACAGAGTGAGAACATGGCGGATTCTGCCGCTCAGAGCGGAAAGACGGCGGAGCCTGCCGCATGGAATGAGAATACGGTGAGTTTCGATTTCCAACATGGCCTGCTGACAAGAACGGTAATCCGCGAGGATCTGATCAACCAGGCTTTCCAGGCGGCTGCGGAGGCCGCCAACGAGGCCATTCTGAATTCCATGGTCTGCGCCGAACGGGCCGCAGGCCTGGATGGAAAAGTGTATTACAGTCTGGCGGAATTTCTGCCGGAGGCGCTGAATTAAAACGGGGGCTGTCGCAGAAATACTGCAGCAGCCCCTTTCGCTGTTATGCCAGTATGCAAACAAAGAGTCAGTGACGATTAAAATTCGATGGTCTTTGGCGCTTCTGTGAAGGAGCAGATCTGGGCTTTTCCATTCTTGAGATAATAGACTTCCGTGTTGCCGTCGCCGGGCTGATACATGGCCCTCAGGTTCGGATAGGCGTCAAGCATATGTTCTGCAGCCGCGATGTTTTCGTCCAGGACAGCTTCCGCCGCCACGCGGATCCATTTTCCCTCGGGGTTCATGGCACTGATCTCAATCTTGGGATTGGCCTTGATCTGATGCGCCACCGGTTTGATCTTGCCGGTCTGGATATACAGCTTTCCATCGAACAGATCGATGGTGCCGAAGGGACGGACCCTGGGCTGATCGCCTTCGGCAGTTGCCAGATAGTATATGCCGCACTGTTTCAGAAAATCATAGACTTCGTTCATAGTGATACCCCCTTAAATTCATTATTTGCAGACTATTGTAGGATCCCTTTTTTTACTTGTCAATACCTGTGGAAAAGTATTTGCAGATATGGTAAGATGGATATATCGGTCCGGGTGCCGGGCGGATTCTGCGCGCAG
>CANQRW010000045.1 GCA_947626365.1 uncultured Lachnospiraceae bacterium | reverse complement strand
ATACTTTATTCTGCTGCGGTAAACACGGCGGTTATATCTCCGCTGCCAAGCGCCTTTTTCCAGTCTGTAAGATCGTCAATTTTCCCGATCCGGGTATAGCTCCATGAATTGGAGCCGTAAAAGATGACGATCTGGTTTCCGCTGTAAAGTACAATATCGCCCTCAGTCGTAGTCGTCTGATGGTTGTCGGTCGTAAGCCCTTTCCCAAGCGGCCCTACCTTTTCAAAACCGGAATAGTCGCTCATTTCAATGGTTACAGGGCCATCCTTCATCATTTCAATAAATTCGTTTACCGCCTGATTCTGCTCCAAAGTGGCGGTAAAAATATAATTGCCGATCTGCACACTCATTTTCATTTCGGTTTCATCCTCCTGTTTCGGTGAGATCATCGGCTTCAGTAAAGTATCCGACAGGGGTCGCGGTGATATTTGCTCCGTCAACATCCTTGAAATACAACCGAAGCTGTCGGGCAGCAGCTTTTTATCGGTTATCCGGATACCATTATATCAGAAAAAGAGGTGTTCCACCAGTATCTTTACTCCGATCCCGATCAGGATTACGCCTCCCGCGATCTCCGCTTTGGATTTATATCGGACGCCGAAGACATGGCCGACTTTGACTCCCACGACGGACAGGACGAAGGTGACGGAGCCGATAAAGGATACGGCAGGAAGGATATGTACGCCCAGGAAAGCGAAGGTGACGCCCACAGCAAGAGCGTCGATGCTGGTGGCCACGGCCAGCACCAGCATATCCCGAAAGGCCACGGAGTCGTCGCAGTTTTCCTCTTCCGGATTCAGGGCCTCCTTGATCATGTTGCCGCCGATGACGGCCAGCAGGATAAAGGCGATCCAGTGATCGTAGGCTGTGATGGCGTTCTGGAACCGGACGCCCAGGAGATAGCCGGCCAGCGGCATCAGCGCCTGGAATCCGCCGAAATACAGTCCGATGATGACGGCGTGGCGGCGGTTCAGGGTCTGCATGGACAGCCCTTTGCAGACGGACACGGCGAAAGCGTCCATGGAAAGGCCTACGGCAATCAGAAACAATTCAAACAGTGACATGTGAGCTCCTCCCCAGAAACAAAAGTATTGGTTTATGAGATAAAAAAGACCTATCTGTAGCCGAAAGCCGCAGATAAGTCTCATCATTTCATATAGAGCCAGGCATTGCGCGCCAGTGTGTTGGCTCTATCACGCCGGCCGGAGGCGGCGCCGATTACTCCCTCATCTGCGTCTATTTTAGCCTGATGAGAAAAATTTGTCAATAACCGCGGCGGTAATTTCCATACCGCTATTTTTATTTAAATAGTACTTGACAATACATAGTAGTTGGTATAATATAAATCACAGGAGGAAATCGAAATATGAATGCACAATTCAAAAAAGGGGTTCTGGAACTGATCGTCCTGGAATCGGTCCGCCAGCGTGACATGTACGGATACGAACTGGTGGAGGAGGTTTCCAAGGTGGTGGATGTGAATGAGGGAACCATTTATCCTTTGCTCAAACGGCTGACGAACGAGCGGTATTTTGAGACATACCTTCGGGAATCTACGGAGGGGCCTCCCAGGAAATACTATCATCTGACGGCGGCGGGGGTTTTGTACCGGGATAAGCTGGAGGAGGAGTGGACGGAATTTGCCGGGAGGGTCAGCCGCTTCCTCAGGGAATGCAAAGAGTAGCGGAAAAGGCGGAAAGCAGGGAAAGCGAAGGCAGGAAGGCAAAAGCAGGGAAAGGGAAAGCAGGAAAGCGAAAACAGGGAAAGCGAAGACAGGGAAGGCGAAAGCAGGGAAAGCGATAGCAGAGAAGGCGGAAGCAGGGAAGACGAAAACAGGGAAGGAGCAGAAGATGGATAAGATGGATAAGAAAACGTTTTTAGCCGAACTGGAGAAGAATCTGGCGGTACTCCAGGAAGATGAGCTGCGTGATATGATCAATGAATATGAGCAGCATATTGATATGAAGATACAGAGCGGGCTGTCCGAGGAGGAAGCCATTGCGGATTTCGGAAACCTGGAAGAGCTCACCGCGGAGATCCTGGAGGCCTATCATGTGAGGACGGATTACGCGTCGGGCGGCAGGACAGCGCAGACTGAGACAGCCGGGGCGAAGGATCCGACGGCAGGCGGCGCGGCCGCGCAGCTTCGGGAAGGCAGCAGGCGGCTTCGGGAGGGCTGCGCGCGGGTCGGCCGGGCGTTTTGGAAGGGAGTTGCGGCAGCGGCTTTGGGAATTCGGTCGTTTTTGGTCTGGATGCTGCGTCAGCTTTGCCGGCCGTTTCTCTGGGCCCGAAGGGTCTGGGAACAGAGCAGGAGGCAGCAGGGGCAGGAAAATGGAGCGGATAAGGAAGAGAAGGCGGCGTCCGGTTTGCAGAGGACAGATGGAGATGGCTGCCGTACCGGTGGGCTGACAGGAATAGGAAGAAAACTGTACCGGGGCCTGGGGGCCTGCGTCCGGTGGTGTCTGGGGGCAGCGGTCTGGTGTATTCGCGCGGCATGGAACCTGTGCTGTGCAGGCTGTTCCCTGCTGGCTGTATTGTGCGGGCTGGTCTGCCTGTTTATACTGGGAATGCTGGTGGTGCTTCTGATTGACGGGTATCCGCTGACAGGAATAACGCTGGGGTGTCTGGGAATGACTCTGTGTACGTTTTCGATGGCGGGGCTTTGGATGACCCTGCTCCTGCGCGGAAAGAAGAAAGGGAGTGGTCAGAATGCGTAAAGCGCAGAAAATAATGCTGGGGGTGTTCCTGGCCGGAGTGGTGATAAGCGGCGTGGGAACGGGGATTGCCCTTGTGGAGTATTCGTCCATGACTTACGAAGGTGTTCGGATACTGGGCGAGGATAAAATGGTAACCAGAAATTTTGATTATAAGATAGATGGGAAGGAAGATGAGATTCTGCTTGTTAAGCTGGACCGCTATCTGACCCGGTATATGTCGCCGGAGACCGGCATCGTGGAGGACCGGGAGGTACCGGTGGGGACTTTGCGATATCAGATTACCTACAATGAGGATCTGGTCAGCCCGGAACTGAGATTTCTCCCGTATGAGCAGGAAAGCATCGAGGCGGCAGAAGACCGTTCGGAGGGTGAGGAAGAGACTCTCGCAGAGGGCGGCGCAGAGAGTGAGGAAGAGGTTCCCGCCGAAAGCGGCGCAGAGGATGAGGAAGAGGTTCCTGCCAGAGGCGGCACAGAGGGTGAGGAAGAGACTCTCCCCGGAGACGATACGTCCCGCTGCCTGGGCGAGCTTTATCTGGATATCTGGTACAGCGGAGACAGCCTGGATGTGATCATGGAGAACAAGGACAGGATCCTGACGGATATCAAGCAGAGAAAATTCGCCAGATATGATGTGGCCAGCGTCGGCCAGGTAGTGATACGGGCCAACCCGGAGACCATTTCCCGGGTCCGTGAAGTGACCGACTGGTAGTCAGAGCCGTTTTTTGCTGGCTGGGATCAGTGGGACTGATAAATGGGGGTTTCGCTGGCCGGGTGCAGCGAGGCAGCCGTCAGACCGATTCGAGTCTGTATGTAATTTCCCGCCGTCAGCCTTTAGGCAGCCGCCAGGCTTTTGCCTGGAATAAATTTGACTGCCTTCGGCTGACGTTCGGGAAGGCGATTACACGATTACAGATATTCTCTCAGATCCTTGCACAAATCCTCTTCCATGGTGACCAGGCGGCCGCAGATGTCCCGGGATGTCTTGTCCGCGCCCCGGTACTGGTTCATATAGCGGTGCAGGGATTTGACGCCCATATTGCAGCCGTCGGTGATCAGGTCTGCCACGGTGGCGTCGCTGTCGTCCATGCCCATTTTCATGGTGGTCTTCATCCAGGACATGGTTTTGGCCATGGGATTGGGATCTTTGGTATCGCTGTGGTGTTCGTTCAGAAGGTGATGAATCTCATTGCCCAGCTTCTCGTGGTTTTCTTTGCTCCGTGTCAGAAGATCTCTCATGTTGGAATTCTGAATCTTTCCCATCACATCATCAAAGGAAGACACGGCCATCTTCACGCCGGCGTCACATTCCTTCAAAAGTTCTACGGTATCATTGCTGTTCATGCGTTTTCCTCCATTCTTTCTATGCGCCGTATCGGCGGCAGGCGGATATTTTTGTAATCTTTAGTGTGGCCGGAAAGGAGGGAAAATATAAGCGGCGGATGGCGTTTTGATGACAGATATGGTTGAAAGCGGCGGTAACTTTTGCTATAGTGAAGAGGGCGTGATTTTATTCCGCGAAAGAATCAATTCGATTAAACTTCTGTGCGGGTGTCCGTGAATGTCAGGAATCGTACGGGGACGGAAAAGGGAATACTTAAGTACCAGAAAGGATAGAACCATGAGCGAACTGAGTACCTTGTGCTATATCGAACGGGAGGGGAGTTATCTGATGCTCCACCGCACGGTGAAGAAACATGATGTGAATAAGGACAAATGGATCGGCGTGGGAGGGCATTTTGAGGCCGATGAAAGCCCGGAGGAATGCCTTCTGCGGGAGGTAAAGGAGGAGACCGGATACACCCTGACCTCCTATCAATACCGGGGAATCGTTACCTTTGTGTCCGGCGACGGCGTGACGGAATATATGTCTCTGTTTACCGCCGACGGATTTGAGGGAGAGCCGATACCCTGCGATGAGGGCCAGCTGGAGTGGGTGCCCATCGAGAAGGTGTGGAAGCTGAATATCTGGGAGGGCGACAAGATTTTCTTTCGGCTGATGGACGAGGGAGCGCCTTTTTTCTCCCTGAAGCTGGTCTATGACGGCAGGGGGACGTTGGTGTCCGCCGCCTTAAACGGTGCGTCCCTGGAGCTTTTTGATATACTAAATGAGGACGGCACGAAGAGCGGCGTCGTCCGGGAGCGGGGCGTGGCGCACCGGGAAGGAAGCCTTCATCCTACTGCCCACATCTGGATCGTCCGGCCCAATGACGAAAGCGGCTATGACGTGCTGCTTCAGAAGCGCAGCGCGGGGAAGGATTCTTATCCGGGCTGCTATGACATTTCTTCCGCGGGCCATGTGTCGGCAGGGGATGATTATCTGGAATCCGCGGTCCGGGAGATTGGCGAAGAGCTGGGAATTGCGGCCTCGCCGGAGGACCTGGAGCCGGTGGGAATCCACAAGGGATACATGGAAGCGGAGTTTTACGGAAAACCCTTCCGGGACGCGGAGATGTCAAAGATGTACGTGTACCGGAAGCCGGTGGAGATCGGTCGGCTTTCCCTTCAGGAGTCTGAGGTGGAGGAAGTGATCTGGATGGACTACGGCGAGTGCCTTCGGAGGATTCGGGAAGGAAGCCTGCCCAATTGCATCTACGAGGACGAGTTTTTGATGTTGGGGGAGTATTTGTTTAAAAGGGCAGGCGACTCCCTGTGAATGCGCCGAAAGATAGGTACCCAAAAAAGAATTGTTGAATAATGAGTAAACAGGAGGATGTCTATGTTTGATTTAAGCAAATTTGATGAATATAGAGAAGATAACCGACGCGAAGTCAAGCGGGCTGCCGAGAATCTTCCTGTTTCTCTCTGGGACTCATATTCCGCTTTTGCGAATTGCTATGGCGGCGTTATCATCCTTGGAGTAAAAGAGCGCCCGGACGGTTCCTGGTATACGACTGGTTTGAAAAATTCTGCCAAACAGCAGAAACAGTTTTGGGACACGATTAATAATAAGACAAAGGTGAGCATTAATCTTCTTACGGAAAATGACGTGGAAACCTATGAGATAGATGGTGATGTGATCATGGTCATTCGCGTTCCCATGGCCAAACGGGAGCAGAAGCCGGTTTATATCAATAACGATCTTATGGGCGGTACATTTCGGAGAGATGGTGAAGGCGATTATCATTGCACTCCCGCGCAGATTAAGGCGATGCTGCGCGATCAGACAGAGGATACAATGGATATGGCTCTGTTGGAAGATGTTCCGTTGGAGGAACTGAATCAGGAGACGATTCAGGGTTATCGGAACCGGCATCGGACGCTGAGAGAAGGGCATCCTTTTGAACGGTTAAATGATGCGGAATATCTGAGAAGTATCGGAGCGGCGGCATTGTCGAGGACGGATGGGAAACTGCACCCAACAGCGGGCGGGATGCTGATGTTTGGGGATGAGTATAACATTGTGCGTCATTTTCCGGAGTATTTTCTGGACTACCGGGAAGTCCTTGATCCGACCATCCGCTGGACCGACCGTCTGCAGTCCAGTTCCGGAGAATGGTCCGGCAATGTGTGCGATTTTTATTTTCGCGTGTATAATAAGATCATTAAGGATATCAAAGTTCCTTTCCATATGGAAGGTGGAGACCGGATTGACGATACTCCGGTCCATAAGGCGCTGCGCGAAGCGCTGGCCAACTGTCTGATCAATGCGGATTTTTATGGAACCTGCGGTGTGGTAATCCGCAAGGAGCCGGACAAGTTGATTTTGGAGAATCCGGGATATATCCGAACCGGAAAGAAACAGATGCGCATGGGAGGGATGTCTGATCCGAGAAATAAAGCCCTGATGAAGATGTTTAATTTGATCAATATCGGTGAAAGGGCCGGAAGCGGCGTACCGAATATCTTTCAGGTCTGGGAGACGGAGGGCTGGATGGAACCGGTTATCACAGAGCGTTTTAATCCGGATCGGACGATTCTGGGACTTCGCTTCGCAAAAAAAGTGCCGGAAAAAAGTGCGGAAAAAAAGTGCGGAAAAAAAGTGCGGAAAAAAAATGCGGAAATAAATACGAAAAAAAAGGTCACGAAAAAAACGCAGGGGCAATACAGCCGCATTCTGTCTGCAATGCAGCCTGATATATGGTATAAGGCAGCAGATTTCGCAGAAGTGGTAGATGTAGGTGGAAGGAGAGTCGAGGTGCTTCTTTCCGAACTTGTAGAACTTGACATGCTGGAAAGTTCTGGCGCGACAAAGGGGAAAAAATATAGAATTAAGAGCGCGAACTAGAAAAAATAAGTTCACTTCAGGGTGCAGAAAAGAAAGGAAGGAAATCCCAGTGTGTACAGTATCGGAGAAAAACACTGAACAATTTATTGAAAGAATAAAAGCCGCCGACAAGGTCTTAGTGGGAATCGGGGCGGAATGGCAGAAAGATAAAAACCCGGAGATTCGGAAGGCCTATGATAAGCTGGCCCGACTTCTGAAGGGAAAGGATTATTTTATCGTCACTACCAATACAGACGCGGCGATTTTTGAGCATACTGCTGATACTGCGGCCGCCGGGACGGACACCTGGGAAGGGAAGGCTATTCCCCGACAGCCGCTTTTGGACGCCTCCCGCATCACGGCTCCTTGCGGCAATGAAACCTGGAGGCAGTGTTCCAAATCCTGCACCAAGGATATCTGGGAGCCAGGGGAGATTCCCGACGATATCTGCCCTCATTGCGGCGCGCCCCTTACGGGAAACACCATTCACGCGGATATTTACATCGAAGAGGGCTATCTGCCCCAGTGGCACCGGTACACGGCGTGGCTGGCAACTACGGTCAACAAAAATCTGCTGATGCTGGAATTGGGAGAAAGCTTCCAGACGCCTACAGTGATCCGCTGGCCTTTTGAGAAGACCATCAAATACAATCAGAAGGCGTTTCTGTACAGGGTCAACGGAAACTTTGCCCAGCTGCCGGAAGGAGTTGCCGAAAGGGCCGTATCGGTACATGAAAACTCGGTGGATTGGATACTTGGGACAGAACTATAACACGGGCGCACAATTTACAGGTCGGGCAGGACGGTCGTACAGCTTACATGCCGCGGGGGACAGTCGTACAGCTGGCCAGGCAGGACGATTGGACAGCCGCAGGCTGAATAGTCACGCAGCCGCAGGCCGCGCATGCGATCCGCGGCTGAAATTTTGGGTTCTACAGGTATCGTCCCGTAAGGCTTTCAGGGGCGGTCTGTATTTCCTCCGGCGTTCCGGCGGCGACGATCCGGCCGCCGTCTGCCCCGCCGCCGGGGCCCATGTCCACGACGTAGTCGGCGTTTCGGATGATGTCCAGGTCGTGCTCGATGATAATGACGGTGGCTCCCTGGGAGATCAGTGTCTGAAAGACCGTCATCAGGGACTGCACGTCCAGGGGATGGAGACCGATGGTGGGCTCGTCGAAGACGAAGAGGGAATCGCTCTGAGCCCTGCCCATTTCGCTGGCAAGCTTCAGTCTCTGGGCCTCGCCGCCGGACAGGCCGGGGGTCTGTTCCCCCAGAGTCAGGTATCCCAGGCCCACATCGTGAAGCACGGACAGGCGGCTGTGGACCGTCTTTAAGTCATCGCAGGCGGACATGGCCTCATTCACACTCATGGACATCAGTTCCGGGAGGGACCATTTGGCTCCTCCTTTTTTCTCGCGGAAAATTTCAAAGGCGGTCCGGCTGTAGCGGGAACCGCCGCATTCCGGACAGGGAATATCCACGTCAGGCAAAAACTGCACATCCAGGCTGATGCTGCCGGTCCCGTCGCAGACAGGACAGCGCAGGTCGCCGGTGTTGTAGGAAAAATCGCCTGCCTTCAGCCTTCTGGCTTTGGCGGCGGGAGTCCGTGCGTAAACCTTTCTCAGCTCATCGTGGACATCCGCGTAGGTGGCCACGGTAGAGCGGACATTGATACCGATAGGCGTGGCGTCAATGAGCTTTACATGCCGGATGCCGGGTGCGTCCACGGAGCGGACATGGGACGGAAGGGGCTGCCCCGCCGCGGCTGCCGTGAGGGCCGGAACCAGGCTTTCCAGGATCATAGTGGTCTTGCCGGAGCCGGACACCCCGGTGACGACGGACAGCCTTCCCTTGGGAAATGTAACCGTGAGAGGCTGAACCGTGTGAATCCGATCCGTGGACATGGTGATCCCGCCAAGCTCAAACAATCGGTCCGGCTCCGCGCGCCTGCGGAGACGGATCCTGGTATCCGGGGCGAGGAACGGACCGATCCTCGACGCGGGATTGGAGATCAGCTGAGAGACGGTTCCCTCCGCGATCACGGTGCCGCCTTCGGCCCCGGCGTCCGGCCCCAGTTCGATGAGCCAGTCGGCGTGGGTCAGCACGTTGGTGTCATGATCCACCAGGACTACGGAGTTGCCGTCGGCCACCAGATCGTCCATGACCCCGGTGAGCCCTTCCAGATTGGAGGGATGGAGGCCGATGGAGGGCTCGTCCAGCACATAGAGCACCCCGGTGGTCCGGTTGCGGACGGCCCGGGCCAGCTGAGTCCGCTGCCTCTCTCCGGTGGAAAGGGTAGAAGAGGCCCGGTCCAGAGTCAGATAGGACAGGCCCAGGTCCACCAGCCGTTTGGCGGTGTTCTGAAAAGAGCCGCAGATACTTTCCGCCATGGGCCGCATTTCCTCCGGCAGGGAAGCAGGCACGCCGCCCACCCACTGGATCAGTTCCGCCAGGGTCATCTGGCAGGCTTCCGCCAGGGAGATTCCGCGAAGCCGGGGAGCCCGGGCCTTTTCCGAAAGCCGGGTTCCGCCGCAATCGGGGCAGACGTCCTGCTTGAGAAATTTTTCCACCCGCTTCATGCCCTTCTCGTCCTTTACCTTGGAGAGGGCGTTTTCCACAGTGTATACGGCGTTAAAGTAGGTAAAATCCAGCTCCGCCGCGTCGTTGGAGTTCTTAGGATGGTAGAAGATATGCTTTTTCTCCGCGGGGCCGTGAAAGACAATGTCCCGCTCCTGTTCGGTCAGTTCCGAAAACGGCACGTCGGTGCGCACTCCCATAGCCCGGCAGACGTCGGTCATCAAAGACCACATGAGAGAGTTCCAGGGAGCCACAGCGCCCTGGTCGATGGAAAGGGATTCGTCAGGAACCAGGGTAGATTGATCTACAGTGCGGACGATCCCGGTGCCTCCGCATGTGGGACAGGCGCCCTGGCTGTTGAAGGCCAGTTCCTCCGCCGAGGGAGGAATGACGCGCTCCCCGCACACCGGGCAGACGATGTCCTGCTCCGCCGCCACGTTGAGGGTGGGTTCCACATAGTGGCCGTTGGGGCAGCGGTGGCTGGCCAGACGGGAAAACATGAGCCGCAGGTTATTCAGCAGCTCCGTGGAGGTGCCGAAAGTGCTGCGGATTCCCGGCACGCCGGGCCGCTGATGAAGAGCCAGAGCCGCGGGAATGTAGCGGACCTGGTCTACCTGGGCGGAGGCCGCCTGGGTCATCCGCCGTCTGGTGTAAGTGGAGAGGGCTTCCAGGTAGCGCCGGGAACCTTCGGCGTATAATACGCCCAGCGCCAGAGAGGACTTGCCGGAACCGGATACTCCGGCGATCCCCACGATTTTCTGCAGAGGGATATCTACATCAATATTTTTCAGGTTATGAACTCTTGCCCCGCGGACTTGGATGGCCGTGGGTTCGTCTTTGCTTGCGGGCAGAGAGCCAGTGACGCTCTGCTCATATTTTCTGTTATTCATGGAATGCCTCCGATTTGTCAAGTTATTTTGTATTACGTCTAAGAGGCCGCCGCAGAATTGCAGCAGTGAATATTTGATTTCACTGTGATATTTCCGCGGCAGCGCCATAATGAAAGAGCTGTTAAGGCTTCGCCGCAAAGGCGGTCCGGATTTCCTTTAAAAATTGTTCCGCGGCTCTGGAGAACACCTGGTACCGCTTCCAGACGATACATAATCCGGCTTCCAATGTCGGAGACAGCGGCCGGAAACACAGATTACTGTTTTCGTCCGTATTTGTCAGTTTGTCCAGGGTTACCGCGTATCCGAGACCGGATTTTACAAATCTGGACGCGTTATAAATAAGGTCGTAAAACGCCACAATATTTAATTCCGATATGTCCCTGCGCAGCCATGCGGCCATTTCAGCGCTGGAAGCTGTCTGATGCGATATGATAAGAGGTCTGTCCCATAAATCTTCCGCGCAGATACTGTCTTTTTGCGCAAGCGGGCTGTCCGCCGGCATGAGAATACCCCAGGTGTCCTTTACCGGCAGTCGGATATAGTCATATTTTGTAACATCGAAAGGTTCAACGAAAAGGCCGAAGTCGATCAGGCCTTTATCCAGCCGTTCCATAATGTGTCCGGCGTCCCCGCTGTAAATGTGATAGCGGATCAGAGGATAGGAATGCCGCAGATCTCCGGCAATATCCGCGATCATGGAAAAGGCGTCTGTTTCCGCGCTTCCAATATAAATATCGCCTCCGATGTTTTCGTCAGAGGAAGCCAGTTCGGTTTTGGTTTTTTCCATTAAAGCTATGATTTCTTCCGCCCTTTTGCGAAGCAGTATCCCATCCTCGGTCAGAGTGACCTTTTTGCCTCCCCGGATCAAAAGCTGTTTTCCAATTTCGTCCTCTAAATCCTTTAGCTGCCTTGACAACGGGGGCTGGGTCATGTGCAGGGTTTCGGCTGCCCTGGTGATGCTTTCCTCCCTTGCCACCGCGAGAAAGTATTGTAACACCCGGATATCCATCGAATCGCCTCCTGAATCATACTATAGCAGAAAAATGAATACCTCTCAAGTATGCGTTTGCATTTCATATATGTATTTGATATTTTATTGAGCCCTGTTTATAATCAGATCATCAGAGGCGGAACCTTCAAAGCCGGCGGAAGGGGAACTCACCAACAGAGATTTGCGAGGAGATAAAAAAATGAGGAAGCGTATGTTTGCGGCTGTATTGATACCGGTGCTGGCCCTTGGGCTTGCGGACTGCAGCCAGAACAAAACCATGGCCCAGGGTACGGCGGCTGAGACGGGAAAAACAAATATATTAGTGGCGTATTTTTCAGCGACGGGAACCACAAAACCCCTGGCGGAGTATGCCGCCGACATTCTGGGCGCCGATCTGTATGAGATCGTGCCTGCCGATCCCTATACCGCCGAGGATCTGGCTTATTACACGGGAGGACGGGCGGATCAGGAGCAGAACGATCCCTCCGCGCGTCCGGCCATATCCGGTTCCGTGGCGGATATGGCTCAGTATGACACGGTTCTTCTGGGCTATCCCATCTGGCACGGACAGGCGCCCCGTATCATCAGCACATTCCTGGAAAGCTATGATTTCTCCGGCAAGACGATCCTGCCATTCTGTACGTCCCACAGCAGCGGAATCGGTTCAAGCGCGGACAATCTCCGTGCGCTGGCGCCGAACGCCAACTGGCTTGGCGGAGAACGGTTCGCGGCAGGAACCTCCAGGGAGACGATCGGAAAGTGGCTGGATGAGAATCACATAAAGGCGGCGGGAGGAACCGCGTCAGAAGCTGCCGGGGAAGCCGCTGGTGGCAAATCGTCAGCGGCCGGAGAAGCGGCTGACGCGTCCGGAGAAAGCGCATCCGCCCAGGTGGGCAAGTTCAATTTCGAAACCCATATCGTCCTGCTGAACAGCGGATACGAGATGCCCATTATGGGTCTTGGCACCTACAGCCTTTCCGATGAGGAGTGCTATAACTCTGTGACCGCTTTGCTGAAAGCGGGCGGGCGTCTCATTGACACGGCGTATATGTATGGAAATGAGGCGGCCGTGGGCCGGGCGGTCCGGGATTCCGGCATACCCCGGGAAGAGATTTTTGTGATCACGAAGCTGTATCCGGGGGAGCAGTATGCCAATCCCGGGAAAGCGATCCAGGACGCGCTGGATAAGCTGGATATCGGCTATATCGACATGATGCTGCTTCATCACCCGGGAACCAACGATGTGAAGGCTTACAAAGCGATGGAAAAGGCGGTGGGAGAGGGAAAGATTCATTCCCTGGGCCTGTCCAACTGGTATGTGAAGGAGCTGGGAGAGTTCCTTCCCCAGGTTACCATCACTCCGGCCCTGGTGCAGAATGAGATCCACCCTTACTATCAGGAAAATGACGTGATTCCCTATATCCAGAATCTGGGGACCGTCGTGCAGGGCTGGTGTCCATTCGGCGGCCGGGGCCATACCTCGGAGCTTCTGGGGGATGCCGTCATCTCGGAGATCGCGGCAGCCCACGGGGTAACCTCCGCCCAGGTGATCCTGCGGTGGGACCTGCAGAAGGGCGTCGTCGTCATTCCCGGCTCCAGCAACCCGGACCATATCAAAGAAAATCTTGACCTGTTCGGTTTTGCGCTGACGGATGATGAGATGAACCGGATCAACGCCCTGAACCGAGATGAAAAGCATGACTGGTATTAGTCAGACTGATGAGGGTGTCCCAAAAGTCAAAAGACTTGAAGGATGTCCTCTCTTTCTCAAAAAATGGGGAGCGGTTAAGAATAGTCAACATTGTAGTTTATTTATCAGTATGATATACTGGGTATACAGTAACAAAGGAATGGGCAAGTATCCTCATATTGAAGCAACAGGCTATGTTCTCTATTACGCCAGCCAATGCTCTTTCAATGCAAAATAAACAAAAAAACTGAGATAGGGGGGATCGTTCCTTGAAACATCAGGATATCATTTCCAAACTGACGCTGGAGGAAAAATGCTATCTGCTTTCCGGAAAGGATTTCTGGCAGACCAGAAGCGTAAAGGCCAAAGGCGTTCCGAACATGACCCTTTCCGACGGACCTCACGGGATCCGAAAGCAGGAGGGAGCGGGAGACCAGCTGGGACTGAACGGGTCGCTCCCGGCCACCTGTTTCCCGACGGCGGCCGCCATGGCGAATTCCTGGGATCCCAAGCTTGGCGAGGAGCTGGGGCGGTATCTGGGCGAAGAAGCCGCCTCCTAGGACGTGTGCGTCCTTCTCGGACCGGGTCTAAACATAAAGAGAAGCCCTCTCTGCGGGCGTAATTTTGAGTATTTCAGCGAGGATCCGTATCTGGCCGGGAAAATGGCCGCGGGCTATATCCGCGGGATTCAGGAGAACGGCGTTTCGGCCTGCCCGAAGCATTTCGCGGCCAACAATACGGAGCTGCGCCGCATGGCCTCGGATTCCGTGGTGGACGAAAGGACCCTCAGGGAGATCTACCTAACGGGGTTTGAGATCGCGGTGAGGGAGGGCCATCCCCATTCCATCATGTCCTCCTACAACATGGTCAACGGCGTATACGCCAATGAAAATGAACACCTTCTCCAGGAGATCCTGCGGGACGAGTGGGGATTCGACGGATTCGTCGTTTCCGACTGGGGCGCTTCCAACGACCATGTGGAAGGCGTGCGAGCCGGTTCACATCTGGAGATGCCGTCCACAGGCGGCGACTCCGACGAGGAACTGATCCGGGCTGTGAAGGACGGACGGATCAGCGAGAAGCTGGTGGACCGGAGAGTGGACGAGCTGCTGGATGTGGTCCTTTCCACACGCAGAGCAGTCGATCCGCTGAAAGGAAAGGCTTTTGATATCGAGGCCCACCACGCGATGGCAAAGAAAGCCAGCGAGCAGTCCATCGTCCTTCTGAAAAATGAGGGTGGGATCCTGCCGTTAAAGGCGGGGAGCAAAGTGGCGGTCATCGGCGAGTTCGCCCGGAAGGCCCGCTATCAGGGGGCCGGCTCCTCTGTGGTAAACTGCACGAAGCTTGACAATACCATGGACGTGATCGGGAATTTTGATCTGGACGTGGCGGGCTATGAGCCAGGTTATCCCAGAAGCGGCGCCGGGGATCCGGCCATGCAGGCGAAGGCCGTGGAGCTGGCAAAGAAAGCGGAGTATGTTCTTTTATACATCGGCCTGGACGAGATCAGCGAGTCGGAGGGCCTGGACCGGCAGCACATGAAGCTTCCCAAGAGCCAGGTGGATCTGCTGGAGGCGGTGTCCGCGGTCAATCCGAACGTGATCGTCGTCATGTCCGCCGGTTCCTCTGTGGAGATGCCCTGGATTGGTAAATGCAGGGCGATGGTACACGGTTATCTCTGCGGCCAGGCAGGCGCTTCCGCCGTCCTGGAGGTCATTTTGGGGCAGGTGAACCCGTCGGGCAAATTGTCCGAGACCTATCCCCTTTCCTATGAGGGTATCCCCTCGTCGCCGTATTTTCCGGCGAAACAGCGGACGGTGGAATACCGCGAGGGACTCTATGTCGGCTACCGCTATTTCGAGACGGCCGGCGCAGACGTGCTGTTCCCCTTCGGATACGGATTAAGTTACACCATGTTTGCGTACAGCGATCTTCAGGTCAGCGAAAATGAGGCTGTATTTACCATACAGAACACCGGCAGCCGAGACGGCGCGGAGGTGGCGCAGCTCTACGTCAGCGCGAAAAAACCGTCCGTCTGCCGCCCGGCGAAGGAATTAAAGGGATTTGCCAAGGTATTCCTGAAAGTGGGAGAGAAAAAGACGGTCACAATTCCGCTGGACGACAAGGCATTCCGATATTTTAATATAAAGACCAACCGGTTCGAAATAGACGGCGGCGAGTACGAAATCCTGATCGGCGCCTCCGTATCCGACATCCGCCTGAGGGGAACGGTTGCGGTCGCGGGAACAAACGCGCCTGTCCCCAACAGCCTGGACCGCCTTCCGAATTATGTATCCGGAACCATCAAGGCGGTGGGAGACGCGGAATTTGCCGAGCTTTTAGGCCATCCGATCCCTGACGGAAGCTGGTCCGGGACATTCCGGATGAACGACGCCATCTGTCAGATGTACTACGCGAAGAGCTGGCCGGCGCGTCAGGTTTATAAGGTGATGACCAATATGCTTGAAAAGAGCATTAAGAAAGGCACTCCGGATCTGAACATCACGTTCATCTACAACATGCCCTTCCGTGCCATCGGGAAAATGGCCGGCGGAATGTGCAGCCAGGAGATGTGCGAAAGCATTGTAAAAATCGTAAACGGACATTTCTTCTCCGGCCTGGGCGGCGTGATCAGCGGCTTTTTCCGGCAGCGCAAGGTACGGAAGAAAGCCGCTTCCATGGAATAAGGAAGTAGAAAACCGATGAAAGAATGGGTGGAAAATGGTGATGAACCTGTTCACCTGCGTATGGAACCCGGTCATGTCGGCCCTCATCCACAATGAGGCCCTGCGCAATACCGTCAGCTCCATCGTCACTACGGTCGTCACAGGCGTGTTTTTTGCATCTATTTTTTTATCTAACTGCCAGGAAAATATTAAGAAAAAAGCAACACACGCCGCTCCTGAGTATGGTATTCTCTTAGCTGCGGGTATCTCGCCCGGAGGAGGATGATTATGAAACGAATACGAATATTTGCCTTTCTGATGGCCGCGGCGCTTCTGGCCGCGGGACTTGCCGGCTGCGGCAGGCAGTCCGCGGATACCGGTCCGGTCAGACAGCTGGCCCAGGCGGTTTATCCATCCAGGGATTACAAGACGGAGGATGAGCTGTGGGAGGCGGAACAGCAGAGCAGGAACGGGGCCACGGAAGAATTTATAGAGGCCTACGGGGCGTTTGCCGGGCTGACGGCAGATGAGCTGTTTCGCGGGTCCAGCGGCAATGTGATCTATTCGCCGTTAAGCCTTTATTATGCCCTGGCGCTGTCCGCGTGCGGGGCGGAAGGAGAGACACAGGCCCAGCTTCTCGGCCTTCTGGGCTGGGACAGCGCCGAGGCTCTGAAGGATGACTGCCGGAATCTGTTTGAAGCCTTTTATTGTGATCGCGGCATAGAGGGGGATTATAAATTCCAGATGGCGGATTCCCTCTGGTATCAGGAAGGGCTGCCTCTTAGGGAAGAATTTCTTGCGATGACCAGGGACGATTTCTACGGGGATATTTTTCAGGGCGATTTTTCGTCGTCGGCAATGCAATCCGCCATGGCGGCCTGGGTGAAGGAGCATACCGGCGGACTGATCCAGCCGGAACCGGAGAAGGAGACTGCCGCAGGGGACAGTCTGGAGATGCTGCATATCCTGAATACCATATATTATTATGTGGAGTGGCAGTACCAGTTTAACTCCGAAGAGACGAAGCAGGATACCTTTTACGTCTCGGATCGATTGGAGGTACCCTGTGATTTCATGAATATGTCCACCAGCGGGACTTTCTATCGGGGAGATGATTATCTGATGTCAGCTCTGGGAACCAAGCATGGTTCCGTGGATTTCATTCTCCCTGATAAGGGGACAGATGTCCGGTCTTTGCTGACTTCCCCTCAGGCGAGGACGGATATTTTGGGAAAACATCAGGAAGGTCTTTATGGGGATATCGTCTGGAAGATCCCAAAGATTTCCTATGGAGCCCAGTTTTCTCTGAAGGAGATTCTGATGAATCTGGGGATTACGGACGCGTTCTCCGATGAGAAGGCGGACTTTTCCGGCATGACGGATACGCAGGTCTGGATCGACACGGTGAAGCAGGCGGCCCATATCGGAATCAACGAAGAAGGAATTGAGGCGGCGGCCTTCACAGATCTTGGATACAGCGGCGCGGGGATGCCCCAGGACCATGCGGAGATGATCCTGGACCGGCCTTTCCTCTATGTGATCCGGGATGATTTCTGCGGATTCATGCCAGTGTTTATCGGTATCTGTGAGAATCCGGCGGAGGATAGCGCAGGAGGTGCTTCTGCCGCGGCCGGAAAGGGCGGCGCAGTCACGAAAGAAACCGATGAAGCGGAGGAGGGCGAAGAAGGGGCCGAACCGGCGTGTGAAAAACTTACCAGCGCTCCGGAGATTACCCTGCAGGACGCCCGGCTTTCTTCTACGCTCCATGGCGTTTCGGTCCGTCCAGGAGACTATTCCTGGAATTATGTGGATGAGGATCATCCGGACCAGATGGTAGGCCTGACGGCCTGCGGCGAGGCGCCTCTGGATTCCGGTTCCTGGGGTGTGGTCGTTCCTGTGTCGGGGGCTGACTGTCCGGACGGGGCGCCTTACACAGTGTTCTGTCCGGTGACGCCGGATTCCGTTACGGTCCGGGAATGGGACGCTTCCTCAATGGAAGCATCCGAAAGGCTGGCGGCTATGTCTTCGGAGGGAGATTCCGGCACGTACAAAGAAACGGTCGCGGACCCTTTTATCCTTCTGAAACCGGACAGAATTTATGAGATCATTCTGGACTGGAGTAAAGATAAGCTGGCAGAGCGGAAATTTTACGGCCAGGCCAGCTATGTGGTAAAGACTGCCAGCGAAGCCGGGGAGTGACCGGGAAACAGCAGATAAGACAATCTTTGCCAACAATACGACTGTCTGGTGGAATAACAAAAATTTTCTAAAAATCACAGCCTGATCAGCTCCGCCCCTAAAAGCGCCACGTCCTCTTCCTGGTGGGTAGAAATGAGCGCCATCCGCCCTGCGCTCTTCTCCAGGATATAGGAAATGACCGTCTGCCGCGTGTCGTCGTCCAGTCCGGTGAAGGGCTCATCCATGAGAAGCACGTCATAGGGAGCCAGCAGCGCCCGGCAGATGGCGACGCGCCGCTTCATGCCGCCGCTTAAGGTTGCGGCGGGCCGCGAGAGGGATTCCTCAGGCAGCAGGCGGGCCAGTTCCGCGCGCGCCTGGGCCTGGCTGAGCAGCCGGCCGGCGGCCATCATTACATTTTCGACCGGCGTAAATGCTTCGCAGAGCCGGTCTTCCTGGAAAACGGCGGAAAAGCGGGGGACAGTGTCCGCCTTGCTGCGGCCAATTCCTGCCGCAGCGGCCTGGGTTCGGGGATTGCCTTCTGCGAAGGTCTGTGATTCCTTGATAGCGCCAGCCCTGCTCGGATCTTCCCACACGATGCTCCCGCTGTCCGCCATTTCCAGCCCCATTAATATCCGAAGAAGCGTAGTCTTGCCGGAGCCGGAGGGCCCCATCAGGCAGCAGACGCAGCCGCTTTCCATTTTCAGATTGAAATCTTTTAGTACCTGCAGGTCCCCGAAGGATTTACACAGACTGCGGACGGTCAGCTTCATGAACCGCGCCTCCTTTTCTCTGAAGGCCTGCAAGCAGTGCCAGAACGACACGCTCGAACAGGGCGCTGATGACAATGATCACAAAGGTCCAGGCAAACAGGTTTGCCGTGTCCAGGTAGATTTTCGACATGTACAGCTGTTCGCCGATGGAGGAGTCCGGGATGCCGATGACCTCCGCAGCGACGCCGGATTTCCAGCTCATTCCCAGCGCCACCTTGCAGCTGCTTAAGAGATAGGGCAGCAGGGCGGGCAGGTAAATGTACCGGAGCTGCTTAAGGGGCGGCACGCGGAAGATTCGCGCCATCTCCAGAAGCTTCGTGTCGGCGCTTTCCAGGCCGGCCAGCGTATTCACATAGATCATGGGGAGTACCACGAGAAACGCGATAAATACCGCCAGGTTCCGCGAACCGACCCAGATCAGGGCCAGGATGACGAAGGAAGCCACCGGAATGGACTTAAGCAGGGACAAAACCGGCGCCAGAAATTCCCGCAGAAGCGGAAAACGGTAGGCTGCGCCGCCCAGCGCCATTCCGCAGGCGAAGGCCATCAGAAAGCCAAGGCTGATCTTTACAAAGGAATGGCCGATGGACAGCCAGAAATTCCCGGTGGGAATCAGGCGCAGAAGCGCCAGTCCGGCGTCCGCCGGTCCCACCAGGATGATGTTATTGTGGATCAGCCATGCGGCCAGCTGCCAGATGAAGATCCAGAAGAGGATGATCAGGGGCTGCCGCCATATCGTTTCGTACCGCTTCATTTGCACTTACCGCTTATAATAGAACGCGTCGTCCGGCAGCTGGCCGCCTACGGAGGCAGGGTCCTGCCCGTGGAGTACGTTCAGATAGCCGGACAGCATTTCTTTCATCTCGTCGCCTTCGATACAGACGATGCTGCAGTAGGGCAGAGCCTTCTGGGCCACCGGCGCCTTCTCAATGATTCCGTATTTTGCTACCAGTTCCGCGGCCGCGGCCACGTCCTCGCCGGTAAAAGCCGCCGACTGCGCGTGTTCATCCATAAAGAGCTGAACGGCCGCAGCGGTGTTTTCGTCCGCCAGCAGTTCGTTTCTGGCCACGGTCACGCCGGTCACCAGGCTGCCGCCGTCCGCGGAATCCGCATTGGCCTTGTCCCACTCGGCGGTCAGATCCAGGACGATCTTTAGGCTTTCATTCTGAGCCATGGCCACGGTCACGAAGGGCTGGGGCAGCAGGCCGATAGCGTCCGCCTGCTCCTTTAAGACAGCCGCCACCTCAGTGGGCTCCGACTTATACTCGATGGTCAGATCGTCGGCGGACATACCGTTGGCGGACAGCAGGTACTGGAACACATAGTCCGGCGTGGTGCCCTTGCCGGTCATATACACGGTCTTTCCGGCCAGGTCAGAGACGCTGGTGATTGAATCATCGGCCGCTACTACGTAGAGAACGCCCAGGGTGTTGATGTTCAGCACGCTGACACCCTGATTCGTTTTCTGGTAGAGGATAGAAGCCATGTTGGCGGGCACCAGGGCGATATCCAGATCGCCTGAGACCATCTTCGCTACCAGTTCGGATGCATCGGTTACCATGGTAAATTCATAGCTTCCCTCGGCTTCTCCCTTTTCTTCCTTATCCATCAGGGAGACCAGACCCATGGAGGTCGGTCCCTTTAAGGATCCGACGCGCAGGGTGACGCCTGCGCCTGCGGCTGCAGTGTCTTTGCCAGCGGCGACATCGGCCGCACCGGAATCTTCCGAACTTACGCTGGAGGAGTCGGCGGCGGTAGTAAGCGCTTCTTCTGTGGACGCCTCGGCATTTGCTTCCGTTCCGGCGGCCGTCGTTTCCGCCGCGGTAGTTTCCGCGGCAGTTGTCGCAGCGGTTGTGGTTTCTGTGTTACCGGAGTTTCCCGAGCAGCCGGATAAGAAGGCTGCGGTCATGGCGGCTGCCATGAAAACAGACAGTGATTTTCTCATAGTAGATGGTTCCTCGCTTTCTTTTCTTCTCCGTCAGGAATGGTCCTTCCGGGTGAGTCGCGTGGCCGCGAGCCGCCTGCGGTGCAGAAGTCCCGCAGCCAACAGTCACAGTATAACACAAAGGGAATGGTTCGTCCAGCTGAAAAATCTGATAGGAAACCGGCTCCGTATGAATTACCCTGTGAGGGAGCAGAGATATTTATCATTGGCGACGGCATTGGGTTCATAAATTCCGGCTGAACTGTTTTCGATAGGCGCTGGGCGACATCCGGGTATATTTCCTGAACGAGTAGAAAAAGCTGTTTACTTCTGAAAAGCCGCACTTCAGGGCAATTTGTTCCACAGATTGCCGGCTGTTGACAAGCAGATAGGTGGCTGCGTCCATCCTGCATTTTGTAATATATTGAAACCAGATATTGGCGGAAAATGAACTTGATAACGGCATTTTGGCTCTCCTGCGGCCAGAAAGCAGTGCGAACAAGATTTTTGGGAGCAGGACAGTAAAATGAGTTGGGAGGTATTGTATGTATCGTATTTACGCAGAGATGTGCTGTGGACAGAAATGCCCGGTGGGGATCGACCGCACGCCGTCCTTTTCCTGGAAGCTGAAAAGCGACCGGGGCAATGCAGAGCAGAGGCGCTACCGCCTTACGGTGTTTGATTCTGACGGGAAGATTGTTTGGGACAGCGGCGATGTTCTCTCCGCGGAAGTCCATAATATCCCTTATGAGGGACCAGAACTGCGATCCGTGAGCGATTACACCTGGGTCGTGGAAAGCGCGGCAAGCACAGGCGAAATGGACCGCAGCGCTCCGCAGCCATTTAAAACCGGCGTTCTGGATGCCGCCCTCTGGGAGGCTCAGTGGATTGAGCCGGATATTGACAGAAAACCTTGTCAGGATGAGACGGATCCCATGAAGATCATGTCGGGGGACCTGTGCTGCGAGGCACCCGCGGATACGCTGAATCCCTGTGTGTATTTCAGGAATAAGATCGTGCTGGGAAAGCCTGTCAGGCAGGCGACCGTCCTGGCTACGGCCCACGGCATCTATGAGCTGTGGTTCAATGGCTGTCCCTGCGGCCAGCCCCTGGCCCCAGGCTACACGGCTTACCGCGCCTATCAGGAGTACCAGTGCTATGATGTCACCGAACATCTGCATATGGGAGAAAACGTCTTGGGCGCCATCGTGGCGGACGGATGGTATCTGGGGAAAGTGGGTCTCCCCGGCATCGGCAATCAGTATGGAGAGCGGCCGGCGCTTTTGCTGCAGCTGATGGTCACCTATGAGGACGGCACCTGCGAGACCTTTGGCACAAACGAAGATTACAGAGCTTCAACGGGCGCCTATCTGTACGCGGATTTGTTTATCGGCGAGGGGTATGACGAGGGGAAGGAACCCTGCGGCTGGATGGAGCCGGAGTTCGACGACGGATCCTGGGCTTCTGTCAGCGCGAGACCCTATGGCTACGCGAATCTGAAAGGCCGCGCCGACGCGCCTGCCGGCTATCTCCGTATCAAACCGCCGAAGGAAGTCTTTGAATCGCCGCGTCATGAGCTTATTGTAGATGCCGGAGAAAACATTTCCGGTTATATTTCCATTCGCGGCACAGCCCGCAAGGGCGACAGGATCATTCTCGAGTACAGCGAGGTGCTGGACCGTGAGGGCAATTTCCTGAAGAACATCATTGGACAGAACGAAAATCAGACCGACGAGTTTATCGCCGGTCACGACGGCGCGTTTTACTATCGGCCCAAATTCACCTTCCATGGTTTCCAGTATGTGCGCGTCACCGGGGTAACGGGGCTGCGGATCTATGATGTCGAGGTCTTCGTATTGGGTTCGCGGCTGGAGCGTACCGATGAATTCTGCTGTTCGGACGCCCGCCTTAACCAGCTTCAGGACAATATTTTCCGAAGCCAGGAGGGAAATATGCTGTACATCCCCACCGACTGCCCGCAGAGGGAAAAGGCAGGCTGGACCGGTGATATGCAGGCGTATTCACCGACCGCCATTTACCTGATGGATATGGAAGCGTTTCTGAGAAAATGGCTGGCAAATATGCGGATCGAACAGGCGGAGGACGGACAGGTCCCCCATATGATCCCGGATATCCCAAGCGCCAAGCTGGTCATGCAGTCTAAGGAGATCTGCTCGGCGGGCTGGGCGGACGCCTGCGTGATCCTGCCTTACCGATTGTATCAGGCCTACGGAGATATCGAAATTCTCCGTGAAAATTATGACATGATGCTTAAATGGATGGCATATGTGGAGAACAAAGCGGCGTCGGAAATGCCCGACGACGCCCCGGAAACCAGCAAGGAGTATCAAAAATATCTGTGGAACACAGGGTTTCATTACGGAGACTGGCTGATTCCCAGCCTGAGCAAAAACGGCGTTGCCGATCCCTTTGTAGGAGCCATGATGACAAAAGAGATGGTCGCGCCGGCTATGTTCGCTTATACCACCAGACTGATGAGCGAGATCTGTCAGGTGCTGGGCGATGAAGAGCGCTCGGAGCACTTCCGCGCCCTAAACCGCAATATCCGGGAAGCCTATGCCCATGTTTACGTAACGGACAGCGGACGCCTGAAGGTGGATCTCCAGGGGATCTACGTGCTTGCGCTTCAGATGGACCTGATTCCGGAGCCGCTGCGTGAACGCTGCCTGGACAGACTGGTGGAACTGATCCGTGAAAATGGCGGCTGCCTTGATACCGGTTTTCTCTCCATGCCTTTCCTGCTGGATGTGCTGTATGAGAACGGCCGGAAAGAGGAGGCCTGGCAGCTTTTGTTCCAGGAAAAATGTCCGTCGTGGCTGTATGAGGTCGGCAAGGGTGCGAATACGATCTGGGAGAGCTGGACGAATATAGCCGAAGACGGGACCAGAAACAATTCTTCCTATAACCACTTTTCTTTCGGCTGTGTAGGTGATTTCATGTATCGGCGCATACTCGGCCTGACCGCACTGACTCTCGGATACCGGCGGATCGGTATTTCTCCCGCTCTGGAATGCGGGCTCAGCTATGCGAAGGGCAGCTATGAGTGCGTCTACGGCGAGATCCGTATTGCATGGTCAAAGGCAGGTCAAAAGGCTGTCCTGGATATCACGATACCTCCCTGTGTCACAGCAGATATTTCTTTTGGCGATATCCATACGCAAACCGGGAGCGGCAGCTATCATTTTGAAACGAAGGCAGACTGACGGAACGGGAAAATAAAGGGGCTGCTGCAGAATGTTGTAGTGAATATTTCTGCGGCAGCCCCCTGTATCTTCCGAGTTGGCGGAGCCCTTCTCAAAGCCCTGCTTTGTAATTTTCGCCCCAGGCCTTCATGGCGTCCAGAATCGGCTGAAGGCTATGTCCCAGCTCTGACAGGGCGTATTCCACTCTCGGCGGAACCTCCGGATAGACGGTGCGGGTGATGATTCCGTCCGCCTCCATAGACCGCAGGCTGTCGGTCAGCACTTTCTGACTGATCCCGTCCAGGTCTCGCTGCAGTTCGTTAAAGCGCCAGGGTCTCTGGAGCAGATTTCGTATAATCAATAATTTCCACTTATTTCCGATCAGCTGAACCGTTATTGCCACGGGACATTCAGGAATCAATTCGGCTTTGGTTTTCATAGGGTACCTCCATTACATTTAAAGTAGAATGTTACATTCATATTGTACTGCGGCACTTGGCAGAAAGCAAGCCTTTACAGATGGAGATATTTTTTGCTGAAATTATTATTTCATATTGAGGAAAAAGGGAACACTGATGATTCTGGGATCATTTATAGATGATTCTAAGAAATCCTTATCTCCGGTCAGAAACAAATCGGCGTGGGCATTTAGTGCGGCACGGAGAATTGGCCGGTCCTGCCATTCGGGAAGAGCGCCGCCGAAATAATGATATTTGTATCAATCATGGTTTTCATTCAGCATTTTCCTCCCGACGGGACTGGGTAATCCACTCAGCTACATCTTCTTCACAAGAAAACCCTGCTTGTGCTGCCTGTTCTTCCATTTGATGTTGGAATTTTTGTAAGGCGTAGATAGCAGAATTGATAACACGAACCGTACCTTCTTCCACGATAAAAGTAACACGATCACCGGCGGAAACGCCGAGAACTGCACGTATGTTTTTCGGAATGGTTATCTGTCCTTTTGCCATTACCCTTGCATCATTTACCAATATGTTTTTAGTCATAATAAATATCTCCTTTATAAAAGTAGGAAATCCCTACTTTTATTATATGCTTGAATTACTGATTTTGCAACAGGATAGTTATGGAAGGATAAGCAGTATAGTTACAAAAAAGTGCGTATCCCCATAAAAAAGTGCGTACTTGCGCAGGAAAAAAAATCCCGTACAATGGTAAATACAGGAAGCGAAATGCTTTTTGAATCCAAAAAGGAGGATACGACCATGGCACTTTCTAATCTTGCTGGATGGGCAGAGGGTAAGGCACAGGCGGCCTGTGGGACAGCCTGCGGAGCGGCGGACAAGCCAGAGGAGAAGCCCGCGGCTTGCGGAACAGCCTGCGGAGCGGCGGACAAGCCAGAGGAGAAACCGGTGGCCTGTGGGACAGCCTGCGGGGCGGCGGACAAGCCAGAGGAGAAACCGGCGGCCTGCGGTACGGCCTGCGGAGCGTCAGACAAGTAATAGGAAGAACTTCTATCACTGGAGGGTTTCCGGCGGAAGCGCTTCTGCCGGGAACCGGTGAAGATAATTCGGTGTAACCGATTTCCATATAAAGCGAGGATTTCAGAGATGAAGCAGTATTTTTCCTTTCAATGGCACATTACCGACGAATGCGACCAGCGGTGCAGGCACTGTTATATTTTTTCCGGGGATGTGTGCAAACAACTGGATTCTATGACCTGGCGGCAGATGGAGGATACCTTCTACAACTGCCTGGACTTCTGCGAGGTGTATGGCCGCCTGCCCTATTTTTATCTGACCGGCGGCGACCCGACCCTGCACCCGGATTTCTGGCGGCTGCTGGCGCTGTTTCGGGAGCATAAGATTCCTTTCACCATCATGGGCAATCCTTTTCATTTAAACGATCAGGTGTGCCGGGAAATGAAATATTATGGCTGCGAAAAGTACCAGCTTTCCCTGGACGGTCTTCATGAAACTCACGACTGGTTCCGCAAGCCCGGATCTTTTGACTGTACCATAGAAAAGATTGGCTGCATTAACCGTTCCGGAATGCGGAGCGTGATCATGACCACGGTTTCCAAAACAAACCGCATGGAGGTGCCGGGAATCATCGACGCGGTGGCTGCGGCGGGCGCGAACGTATTCGCTTTTTCCCGGTATGTCCCAAGCGGCGGCGATCTGGACGCTTCCATGACGCCGGGGGAATACCGGGAACTGCTGGCGATTTGTGATAAGAAATTCAAAGAGTATGAGGCGGAGGGCTGCCAGACCTATTTCAATAAAAAAGATCATCTCTGGACGCTCTATGAGTATGAGACGGGGACTTTCAAAATTCCCGCAGACGCCAAAGAGGATATGATCTACGGCGGCTGCAACTGCGGAAACTGCCATATCACGATTCTGCCCACCGGCGATGTATACGCCTGCCGCCGCGTTGCCGACAGTAAGGTAGGCAATGTATTTACCGACCGGCTGGCGGATCTGTGGGTATGCGGGATGGAACAGTACCGGGAGTTTGATAAATTTGAGAAATGCGGCAGGTGTGAACTTAAGCAGTGGTGCCGGGGCTGTCCCGCTGTGGCGAAGGGAACCAACGGAGATTTCTATGCTGCCGACCCGCAGTGCTGGAAAGAGGTTGGCACAGACAAGGAGGCGGTATGATGGATTTACTGGAACAGATAAAAGCGAGACGGTCGATCCGCAGGTATCAGCAGCGGCAGATTCCGCGGGAGGCTCTGGAAATGATCATCGAGGCCGGAACTTACGCTTCTAACGCAGGCGGCGGCCAGCGCAGCATGATCGTAGGGATCCGCAGCGCGGAGCTGGTGGAAAAGTTGGGGAGGATGAACATGGCTCATTTCGACCGCGGCCGCCTGATCGGCTCCTATGTTTCCGGAGAACAGCCCAGCGTGATTGACGATCCGTCTATCAAAAACGGCTTTTACGGCGCGCCGGCCCTTTGCATTGTATTTGCCCAGAAGGATTTCCTTTTCAGCATTCCCGACGCCTTTTGCTGCGCCGAGACCATGCTGATGGAAGCTTTCGACCTGGGTATTTCCTCCTGCATTGTCTCCCGGGCGGAGGAAACCTTTGACAGTGAGGCCGGCACGGCGCTCCTGAGAGAATGGGGCGTACCGGAGAACTACATTGCCCGCTGTTTTGTGACTTTGGGATACTGTGACGGCGAGTACCCGAAAGCGAAGCCGAGAAAAGAGAACAGAAGCAGAATCATAGAGTGAGGGATTGATCATGGATGTACAGACCTGTCTGAAGAAACTGGAATATGTGGGCGTGCTGGCTTTTGCCACAGTGGACAAAGCAGGCGCGCCTCAGATACGCAATATCTCCGCCATTCACTACGAGCCGGACCGGATGATCTTCTTTACGGCGAAGGGAAAAGCCTTTTGCGAGGAACTTCTGGCCGACGGCCGCGTCCAGGTGCTGGGCTACACAAAATATAAGGAAATGATTCGTCTTTCCGCGAAAGCGGTTCCTGTGGCGGAGAGCGAGCAGGAAAAATGGATCGACACCATTTTTGCGGAGCAGCCCTATCTGTCCAACGTCTATCCCGGCGAAACCCGGAAGCTGGCGGGGATCGTTTTCGAGATAAAGGACGGCGAGATGGAATATTTCAATCTGGGCGTCAATCCTATTTTCCGGGAAAGCTATTGCCTGGGAGCCGGGAACGTCGCGCCTAAAGGATATGTCATTTCGGAGAAATGTATCGGCTGCGGGAAGTGTCGGAGCAATTGTCCCCAGCGGTGTATTGAGCCGGGGAAACCGTATCGGATTTTGCAGAACCATTGTCTCCATTGTGGGAACTGTTTGGCTGTGTGTCCGGCGGGGGCGGTGGAAAAGAGAGCGTGCTAAAAAAGCATGCGGAATATGTTGCGGAAGATGGGGAGGCGGTTTTTATGAGTTTAGGAACATCAGGAATTTCGCGTGACGGAAGTTATGAGGATAATGTCCGGCGCCTGCGCCGGGCGCTTGATGAGGCGGAGGTGGTCGTCATCGGCGCGGGAGCGGGACTGTCCACGGCCGCGGGATTTGTCTATACCGGAGAGCGGTTTGAGAAATATTTTTCTGACTTTGCGGCGAAGTACGGCTTTCACGACATGTATTCCGGCGGTTTCTATCCATTCCCGTCGCGGGAAGAGTTCTGGGCTTACTGGAGCCGGTATATCTTTATCAACCGCTATATGGACGCGCCGAAGCCGGTCTATGAAGAACTTTTAAAACTGGTTCAGGATAAGGATTATTTTGTGATCACCACCAACGTGGATCACTGTTTTCAGAAGGCGGGTTTTGACAAAGAGCGCCTGTTCTATACTCAGGGCGACTACGGCCTGTTTCAGTGTTCCGGTCCCTGCTGTCAGGAAACCTTTGACAATGAGGCTGTCGTCCGCCAGATGATGGAGCGGCAGCAGAATATGCGGGTTCCTGCGGAACTGCTCCCGGTCTGTCCGCATTGCGGCAGGCCTATGACCATGAATCTCCGTGCCGATGACAAATTCGTGGAGGATGAAGGCTGGCACGCGGCGGCAGCCCGGTATACAGAGTTTCTGCAGACCCGATTGGGGAAGAAACTTCTGTTTTTGGAGCTGGGCGTGGGCTACAACACCCCGGTGATTATCAAGTATCCCTTCTGGCAGATGACGGCGGAGAATCCGCGGGCGGCATATGCCTGCGTGAATTACGGGGAAGCGGCGTGCCCGAAAGAGATCGCGGACAGAAGTATCGTAATCAACGCGGATATCGGGGAGGTCATAAGCGCCTTGCTTGATGAAGCAGACGGTTCGGATGAACTGTAATATCGAAGGCATGTAAGTAATAATATCATAATATCAAAGACGTGTAAGTAACTAAAATATGCAGACGAGCTGCCACTACGCAAGGTACGCCGTTGATGTGGCAGGTCGTCTGCATACTAAGGCATAAAAAACAACAGTACATATCAGAATCTCTCATAAGACCTTGTTTTTGGCGAGGTATGTAAATTGTCCCGAATTTTATATGGAATTCGGGACAATTTCTTTCGGGACAAAATTTCATATTTAACGTGTCAGTTTTTGAAGGAAAATGAAAAGATGATACTTTAACTTGAATTTTACTGATTCATCCATTATAATGGAAACAATTTGGAAGGAGGCGTACTTTATGAAACTTTACCGCAGAGAAAACTATCTGAAAAAGATCAGGGCATTTTATCATGCGGATGACATTATTAAAGTAATCACAGGCGTCAGACGCTGCGGAAAATCCAGCCTTATGGAAACGATTGCTGATGAGATCAGAGAAAGCGGTATTCCAAATGAAAATATTCTTTACATTGATCTGGATCTTCGAGGATACAGAAGCATAAAAACCGCAGATCAGCTTGAAAATCTGATTTTACAGATGGGAACGGCGATAGGCCGGAAATATTTGTTTATTGATGAAATTCAAAATGTTTTCGGCTTTGAAGAAGTATTAAACGGATTCCGCAGTGAAGGCGGCTGGTCTATTTTTATCACGGGTTCCAATTCGTATTTGCTCAGCGGTGAACTGGTTACGAAACTGACGGGGAGATATCTTGAATTTGAACTATTTCCACTGACCTTTGAAGAATATGAAAAAATGAAAGCCTTTTACAACAAGAACATTGATCCATTTCCGGTAAATGAAATGAATCGTTACATTCTGGAAGGTGGTTTTCCACGAACCATACAATTAGAACATATGGCCGACAAACGCACTTATATCCAGGGGGTAGTCAGGGAGATATTCGAGAAAGATATACGACATAGGGTTAAGATCAGAGAAAGAGAGACTTTCGAAGCCGTTAAGACGTATATTATCAGCAATTTTGGCGCAACAGTGAGCATTAACAGTCTTTGCGGCGCATTGCGGAAAAACGGGCTTTCCGTTAGCAGAGCTACACTTACAAGATATTTGAAAGCTTTGACGGATGCAAAA
>CANQRW010000044.1 GCA_947626365.1 uncultured Lachnospiraceae bacterium | reverse complement strand
AAATCGCTGCAAACCGCTTAGAATCAGCGTTTGTAGCGATTTTCTACCTATACAACTGTTAAAAACCGGATTATATCAGAATTTACTCAAACGTCAAGAGCTGAATTTGACGCTTCCCATCATCCAGATCTGCCCCTTGAAACGGCGGCCAACTTCCGGCTCTCCCATCAAATCGATTTTATTGATGGCGATATGAAAGACAACATCATTACAATCAATCTTAAGATTATAAATCTGTTCTCCGGTCATCCGGTTTTCCACCAAATCGAGATGAAGGATATCGCCGATAATCGCATACTGATCGCACTCGATACCGCAGGGCATAAAACAGGAATCAATAATGGAATAAATATCTTCTTTCATAACGCGCCTGGAAATCTGCGAATACAAATCAATATCTTCAATCGTCAGCGTTTCCATGGCGTCCTCGTCGCCTCTTTTAGCTGCCTCTACAAGATTTGTCCTCTCTTCGGAAGCTACTTTGGCCATCTCTACCTGCTTGGCGCTTTTCTTTACTGGAAGAAGAATTTTACCTTTTACCGATAATCCCGATAGGTTTACATAATTCACGTCCGTTAATTCTCTTGCCAAAAGTTTTTTCCGATATTCAATAACGTTTTCAAGGTAAAATATCAGAGAAATTCCCACACGGCTCTCATCCAGAAGACCCGCGTAAGTTTCTTTTTCCGTATGGCGCTGAATGGAACAATCTGCTTCGGAAGATAAATCATGGCTTACGAAATAGGGCAGATAATACTCCGGTCTGATAACTCCCAAAGAATCCATCTCCCCGTAAATATCAATGCCCATATCCGGGGCTGCCTCCGCTCGAACCTGGCACAGATTCGTCTCTGAGTCTAACTGCAGTTTACGAATCTGTGCAGGAGCGGCTTCTTTTATCAGCTCCGCGAGCAATGAATCGATATCATGTTTTTTTTGATACATGCTGAATCCCACAGCGCGCAGAAATTTATGCATTTAATTCCTCTTATCAGACAATACCCTGTGCCATCATAGCGTCTACAACCTTTTCAAATCCGGCAATGTTGGCGCCTGCCACATAGTTGCCGGCTACACCGTAGCGCTCAGCAGCATCCGCGGCCTTGGCATAGATATTGATCATGATATCTTTCAATTTAGCGTCTACTTCCTCAAATGTCCAGGAAAGTCTCTGACTATTCTGGCTCATCTCCAGAGCGGAAGTAGCTACACCGCCGGCATTAGCGGCCTTACCGGGCATGAACAGCATTCCATTCTCCAGGAAGAAATCAGTAGCTTCTCTGGTAGAAGGCATATTAGCGCCCTCAGCAACAGCAAAGCAGCCATTGGCCTTCAGAGCCTTTGCATCATCCAGATTCAGCTCATTCTGAGTAGCACAGGGAAGAGCCACATCACATGGAATTGTCCAGATTCCTTTACCTTCCGTATAAACAGCACCGGGAACTGCTTCCGCATATTCTTTAATACGGCCTCGGCGAACCTCTTTAATTTCCTTGACAATATCCAGTTTGATTCCGTCTTTGTCGTATACATAACCGTTAGAATCACTGAGAGCAACAACCTTTGCGCCCAGCTGCTGAGCCTTCTCCGTCGCATAAATCGCTACGTTGCCGGAACCGGATACGATAACGGTCTTTCCGGCCAAATCTTTTCCGTGGTGCTTCAGCATCTCATCAACAATATAAACCAGACCGTAGCCGGTGGCCTGTGTACGAACCAGGGAGCCTCCGTAGGTCAGGCCTTTTCCGGTCAGTACGCCCTCATACAGGCCGGTGATTCTCTTATACTGTCCATACAGATAACCAATCTCTCTTCCGCCTACACCGATATCGCCTGCAGGAACATCCTGATCAGCGCCGATATATTTGTTAAGTTCTGTCATAAAGCTCTGGCAGAACGCCATAACTTCTCTCTCAGATTTGCCCTTCGGATCGAAGTTGGAACCGCCCTTACCGCCTCCGATAGGAAGACCGGTCAAAGAGTTTTTAAATACCTGCTCAAAGCCCAGGAACTTCAAAATGCTCTGATTCACAGACGGATGGAAACGAAGACCGCCTTTGTAAGGACCGATTGCGCTGTTAAACTGAATCCGGTATCCCTTGTTCACCTGGACCTGCCCATTATCGTCCACCCACGGAACTCGGAATGAGATGATTCTCTCCGGCTCAACCAGTCTCTCAAGAAGAGCCACCTTTCTGTACTTTTCTTCATTGGCCTCAATGACCAGCTTCAGGGAGTCAAGGACTTCCTTCACAGCCTGATGAAACTCCGGTTCACCAGGATTCTGTGCTACTACTTTTGCATAGATCTCATCAACATAAGACATCTCGCAACTCCTCCTTTTAAATAGCATTTATATTATTGATAAACAGCTTAAAACATTATAACAATCTAGAGTATCAACGTCAACCAGTATTTTTAATATCCCAGGGCCTGTTCCAAAGCGTCTTTCTCCTCGTTTCCTAAGGTGATTTCTGCCTCTCCGTTTATTACGTCTTTAATGTATAAATAACATCCTTCGCGGCTATGAACGGAATTTAAAATAAACCCCGTATTATTCATATCCAACATGGCAAACGCAAAGCTTAAATTTCCTCCCATACCTTTAAATGCATTGTATTTTACCATGCCGAATTTTTGAAATGAACCTTTCACGCTTTTACTGAGAATTTTAATGGCATCCTTTGTTGCCCTGTCCTGAGCCTTGATTTCCTTATTTTCTTCTACGATGCTCATAATAATATCTTCCATTGATTCTGCATCGCTTCCCCTCATGAATACATCATATCTGCGGTACACTTTATTTGTCTGAAGAATGCAGATAATGGTCATCACCAGTAAAAGTAAAGTGACGACTGCCAGACTGATAATTACGATAGCCGGATCGATTGGCCAATTTGTCAGCATGCTGTTTTCCATAAATTATTTCCTCGCTTTGTCATTATCGCAGAGATTCCAATAACTCCACGATTCTTTCTAGTTCTGCTTGGGAATAGTACTCAATTTCTATTTTGCCTTTGCTGTTGTCACGGCGGTTAATTGTTACTTTCGTTCCCATTGCTTGTTTCATTCGTTCTTCCAAATCATTATATATAAAAGCATATTCCTTATCGTTCTGCTTCTCTTTCTTTTCTTTTCTCGGTTTGCCAAGAGTCTTTACTATTTTTTCAGCTTCGCGAACGCTTAATTTTCCATCTATTATTTTTAACGCTGTCTGATACTGCAGCTCTCCTTTTTCCAATGAAAGGATTGCCCTTGCGTGGCCACTGGTCAGCTGACCCTGAACAAGCATCTCTAATACTCTTTTATCCAACTTAAGAAGACGAAGGCTGTTTGTTATCGTAGCACGGTTTTTAGAAACTCTTTCCGCAATTTCTTCTTGTGTTAAATCGAACTCTTTCATTAATTTTTGGTATGCCTGAGCTTCTTCTACCGGATTTAAATCGGCTCGCTGAACGTTTTCAATCAGTGCGATTTCCATAGCCTGTTGTTTGGAATATTCTTTTATTACGACAGGTATTTCCTTAAGACCTGCTTCTTTGGCCGCTCTCCACCGGCGCTCTCCGGCGATGATTTCATAATGATCTTCTTTTTTTTGTACAAGCAGCGGCTGAAGAACACCGTATTTTTTTATAGAATCAGCAAGTTCCTGTATCTGTTCCTGATTGAAATCTTTTCGCGGCTGTTCTCTGTTAGGTTCAATCATAGAAACCTTCATCATGTATTCCTTGCCTACAGCATTATAGAATGACGGTTCTGCAATTATTGAACCCTTGTCGCTTTCAATTTCATATTTTACGCCGGATGTTTCACGTGAAACATTTTCTGTTTCTTTTCTGGATTGAATAACAACTTCTTCACCAAAAAATGCGCCTCTTCCTTTCCCTAAGCCTCTTCCTAAAGCATTCTTTTTCGCCATTATAACTCTTCTCCTCTGCTAATAACTTCTGCAGCCAATAAGCGATAGCTTTCGGCGCCAGTTGATCTGGAATCATATATATTTATCGGCATGCCATGACTCGGAGCCTCGGCAAGCCGCACATTTCTCGGAATAATTGTTTTGTAAACATTCTGGTTTAAATTACTTTTTACATTTTCCACTACCTGCAATGATAAGTTTGTCCTCGCATCGTACATTGTAAAAACAACACCCTCCATTTCAAGATGTGGATTTAGTTTTTTGCGAACCAGATTTACAGTATCCATAACCTGTGTCAATCCCTCCAAAGCGTAATACTCACATTGAATAGGAACAAGCACAGTATCTGCAGCAACCATTGCATTTACAGTTAACAAACTTAAAGAAGGAGGACAGTCGATTATTATGTAGTCATAATATTTTTCTATTGGTTCAAGCTGATTTTTCAAAACAAACTCTCTATTTTCAATTTCCAAAAGTTCTATTTCAGCTCCAGCTAAATCCATATTGGATGGAAGCAAATCAAGACTATCCAGAACATCTCTTTCAAGACATTCTTCCATGGTGTATTCGCCTATAATTAATTCATATACTGTTTTATCTAATTCTTCCTTTTCCAATCCTACTCCGCTGGTCGCATTGCCCTGTGGATCAAAATCTACTAATAGCACCTTTTGTCCGGCTTCTGCAAGACAGGAAGATAAATTGACAGCCGTTGTTGTTTTTCCAACACCGCCTTTTTGATTTGCAATTGCTATTATTCTGCCCATAAATAAATCCTTTCTGCTCTGGACAATAGTATATCACACTTTTTCAGATTTTCCTATGGCTTTATATTAAATGTTTCACGTGAAACATTTAATATAAAGGTTCTTTGCCGGGTAATCCGGCCTTACGCGGATATTTTTCAGGAGTCTTATTTATTTTTTTTATTACAATTAAACTTCTTCCTGCATCAGTTCCAGGCAATTGAAAATTAACAATTTTCTCGACACGTCCTCCGAGCAGCTTGAGAGCTTTTTTCGCCTGTTCCACTTCTTCTTCTATTTTTTCAGATTTATAAGAAATAAAGCATCCGTTAATTTTAACGAATGGCAAACAATACTCGGATAATGTGGCGAGATTTGCTACTGCGCGTGATACACAAATATCGTATGATTCGCGATAGGATACATTCCTACCCAAATCTTCCGCGCGTCCATGAATTGTATCAACATTTTTTAAACCAATTGTATCTATAACTTCATTGAGAAACTTAATACGTTTATTAAGAGAATCCAAGAGAGTTATTCTAAATTTTGGAAAAACAATCTTTAACGGAAGTCCCGGAAACCCGGCGCCTGTTCCCAAATCAAGTAATTTTATATCACTGCATTCTGATAAATCAGGAATAGCTTTTACAAGAGATAGGCTATCTGCAAAATGCTTTGATATCACGTCTCTCATTTCTGTAATAGCAGTCAGATTCATCACATTATTCCATTCGATTAAGAGTTTATAATATTGATAAAACTGCTCTGCCTGCAGATCAGATAATTCCACAGATAATTCTTTTAAATCTTCTATTATCCACTTTTGAAACTGCTTATCCATGTGAGTTTACGTTCCTTTCTTCGCTGTTAAGCTTTTCAAAATATACCAGCAAAACGGAAATATCTGCCGGGGATACGCCGGAGATTCTGGAAGCCTGTCCAATGCTTGCGGGTTTATAGCGGTTAAGTTTCTGAATAGCCTCAATTCTTAATCCCTTAATCTTATTGTAATCAAAATCTGCATCCAGTTTTCTCTTTTCTAATTTTTTAAACTGTTCTACCTGCTGTTTTTGTCTCTTGATATATCCGTCATATTTGATATTTATATTAACTTGTTCTGCGATCTCGCATGATAATCGTGGTCGTTCAGAATCCAGTTGAGTTAACATAAAATAATCCAATTCCGGTCTTCGTATTAGTTCCGCCAATGTAACCCCGCTTTTAAGAGGAGTACTTTTATGTTCCTGGAGAAATTCCTGCACCTGATGATTCACACCTACGGTAGTATGTTCCAGACGAAGAATTTCTTTTTCTATCTCTGTTTCCTTTATGATTGTTTTCTGATATTCGTCTTCACTGACCAGACCGATTTCATAGCCAATCTTTCTCAGACGCAAATCCGCGTTATCCTGTCGTAAAAGCAATCGATATTCTGCCCTGGATGTCATCATACGGTATGGTTCATGATTTTCTTTTGTAACCAGATCGTCAATCAATACGCCGATATATGCCTGAGACCGGTCAAGTACAAAGGAATCCCTGTTCATAACCTTCATTGCAGCATTGACGCCGGCCATAAATCCCTGCACGGCTGCTTCCTCATAACCTGAACTTCCGTTGAATTGTCCGCCGCTGAATAACCCGCTGATTTTCTTGAATTCCAATGTCGGTTTAAGCTGAAGGGAATTGATGCAGTCATATTCAATTGCATACGCATTTCGGACTATTTTCACATTTTCCAATCCCGGAACTGTCTTATACATGGCGTGCTGAACATCTTCAGGAAGGGAACTGGACATACCCGCCAGATACATTTCATTGGTATATAAACCTTCCGGCTCCACAAATATCTGATGCCGTTCTTTATCTGGAAATTTAACTACTTTATCTTCGATGGAAGGACAATATCTAGGTCCTGTTCCCTCAATAGCACCTGAAAAAAGAGGCGACCGGTCCAAATTTTTACGTATAATTTCATGGGTTTTCTCATTGGTGTAAGTAAGCCAGCAGGATACCTGAGGCTTTCGTACAGATTCCGGATCCGTGGAAAAAGAAAAAGGTACGATTTTTTCATCTCCCAGCTGTTCTTCCATCTTGCTGAAATCCAGACTGCGTTTGTCTACCCGGGCAGGAGTTCCCGTTTTGAAACGAAACATCTGAATCCCGTGAGCCCGGAGGGAATCTGTCAAATGATTAGCTGCCTGAAGTCCATTTGGTCCTGTATAGTTACTGACATCTCCAAAAATACATCTGGCATTCAAATAAGTACCTGTAGCCAGAACTACTGCTTTCGCGTGATAAAAGGCGCCGGACACTGTTTTTACTCCGATAATCCTCTCTTTTCCGCTCTCATCCTTATCTGTCACAATTTCTGAGACTTCCGCCTGCCGGATTGTTAATCTGTCCGTGTTTTCCAATGTTTTTCTCATTTCTCGGGAATATTCCTGCTTATCCGCCTGAGCACGAAGAGAATGGACGGCGGGGCCTTTTGATTCGTTCAGCATCTTAGATTGAATAAACGTCTTGTCAATATTCTTGCCCATCTCTCCGCCAAGGGCATCCAATTCTCTCACAAGATGGCCCTTTGAACTTCCTCCAACATTGGGATTACATGGCATAAGGGCAATACTGTCCACACTGACAGTAAATACAATCGTCTCTAGTCCCAGTCTGGCGCAGGCTAAAGCAGCTTCGCATCCGGCATGTCCTGCTCCGACTACAACAATATCATAATTTTCTTCCAATACTGTCATATCTTTCTTCCTTTTGCATCTGAAGATTTATTTTCCCGTACAAAATCTGCTGAAAATTTCATTGATTACATCATCTTCAACAGATTCTCCAATTATAGTTCCCAGGGCAGCATAAGCATTTATAAGATCAATCGAATAAAAATCTTCCGGAAGCCTCTGTTCAATACTGTTCATGACAAGTTTTAAACTTTCCAGGCTTTCTTCCAACGCTTCTTTATGACGCATATTTGTTATCATTACCTGATCATTAAAATCAATATTTCCGCCATAAAACATGGCTTTTATTTCACTCTTTAATTCTTCCAGGCCTGTTTCTTCTTTTGCAGATACTGAAATTACTTTTTTCCCGGTAATCTTAGTAATCTCATCTCCATCTACAACAGTATCCAAATCCGATTTGTTGAGAAGGATAATTGTTTTTTTATTCTGAATCATATTCATAATTTCACTGTCATTTTCATCTAACGGCAATGAACTGTCAATTACATAGATAACAAGGTCTGCGCCTTCAGCTGCACCCTTCGCCCGGGATACTCCTATCTGCTCCACTATGTCATTCGTATTTCTGATTCCAGCTGTATCTGTTATAAGAAGGCTGATATCTCCCAGGCGTATCTGCTCTTCCAGAGTATCTCTGGTGGTTCCGGCTATTTCCGTAACAATTGATCTTTCTTCTCCAAGAAGAACATTCATAAGTGAAGATTTTCCTGCATTCGGTTTTCCAACAATAACCGTGCGAATTCCTTCTGATATAATTTTACCTGTATCAGCAGAATCGATCATTGATTCCAACTGGTCGATCATATCCGTAATCTTTACGGCAAGCTTATCTCCATATCCATCCAAAGATATATGTTCCGGATCATCTAAAGCTGATTCAATGTATGCCGTCTCATAAAGTATTTCTTCCCGAAGTTTTTTTATTTTTCGGGAAATGCTTCCCCCTAACTGACTTACCGAACTTTTTAAAGCAAGATCGCTCTTAGAATTAATTACATCTATGACTGCTTCCGCCTGGCTTAAATCAATTCTTCCATTTAAAAATGCTCTTTTCGTAAATTCTCCGGGATCGGCAATTCTTGCTCCTGCTTTTATAACTGTCTCAAGAATCCGGCGCATCATAAGAATTCCGCCATGACAATTGATTTCAACCGTATCTTCCGCCGTATAACTGTGAGGCTCCTTCATAATGGAAACCAGAACTTCATCCATCTTTTCATCTTCATTAAAAATAAACCCATACTGTATTGTATGAGATTTTTTTAGATTAATTGAACTTCCGCTTTTATTTCGAAATATCTTATCAATTATTGAAAATGCCTGACTTCCGCTGATTCTTATAATTCCAATTCCGGAATCCGTAAGTCCTGTGGCTATAGCTGCTATGGTATCTGTTTTCATTCCCTGTTCCCATTCTATGCATATGACGGAATTTTAAATAATTCGCGTAAATAAACATATAGCCCAAGAGAGAATGATTCTCTCTCTCGGGCATATTTCATAAAAATATTCCAAATACTTATCTGCAATTAATCTTCCGATTCCTCAGGAACATTTTGTTCCTCCGGGGCAGCTGAAACACTGGCAGTCATATTATTATTTCGATTATTATATTTTGACTTGCGATCCCTGTTAAAATCTTTCTTGAGAGATACTACAACATGCCTGTATGGATCTTCTCCTTCACTTCGCGTATAAACATATTTATTATTTTGAAGTGCAGAGTGTATGATTCTTCTCTCATATGGATTCATGGGTTCCAGAGACACGCTTCTTCTGGTTCTCTTTACTTTATAAGCAATATTTTTTGCCAATTCTTCCAATGTAGATTTTCTGCGGGCACGATAATTCTCTGTATCCAGCTTTACACGCAGATAACCTTCTGTCTGTTTGTTGACAATCAGGCTTACAAGATACTGAAGAGAATCAAGAGTCTGTCCCCTCTTGCCGATTAAAATTCCCATATCATCGCCGGACAGATTTACCGTAAGTTCTCTTTCTTCATCGTCATAAACCATATCGATTTCTACATTCATGCCCATAGCTCCAAGAACCTGGGTAAGAAAAGTCTTTGCCGCATTCTGACAGGCTTCCACATTGATAGGCTTACGATTTTCTCTTTCTTTTCTTTCTTTCTCAGCCCTTTCTCTTTCGGCTTTTTCTCTCTCAATTCTGAGTGCTTCCTCATCCCTGTAAAAATTCTTAGGTGCTTTTTCACGGGCAGGCTCCTGTGTCTGAGGTTTGGGCTCTTTCATAATATTTCTTGGGCCTTTTTTCTCTGTATTTTTGTTAGATTTAGGAAGTTCTTTTCCCTTCAGGCTCTTTACCTCATACTTGGATTCTGTCTTAAATTCAGTCTTAAATTCTTTATAATTATCCTTCTTTGTTTCTTTCTTAACCTCTTTTTTCTGCTCTTTCGGCTGTTCTTTTACAGTCTCTTTTATCTCCTCTTTTACCTGTTCCTTTTCCGGCTGCTCTTTTTTGGCTTCCTTCTTTATCTCTTTCTTTTCTTCTTTTTTAGGAGATTTGGTTTCAATATCTCTTCCTTCAACTACAGCAGCATACAATTCGTCCAGATCATCTTCTTTCTTTTTTCTGGCACGTATTATCACTTTCTTGCTGAATAATCCCAAAAAACCTGAACTTCCCTTTTCAGTGATCTCATACTCAATATTATCACTGGAAGTACCCAGTTCCATCATGGCCTTGGATATGGCCTCATCCAGGGTCTTAGCTTCCACTGTAATATAATTCATGAATTACCCTCCTATTTTTTGTTGTGCTTTTCGTTATACTTCTGCACCATATTGACTTTCGACGCCAGACTTCCCGGCTTTGCATCCTGATTATAATATTTTGTAGACTCCTCTACAATCTTCCTTGATCTTTCAATCTTTTCCGACATCTTAGCCTGTTCTTTCGCTTCCGCTTCCTGCATCTTCTGCAGATTCTGAGTAATCGTAGATACTTTCGTCGGCTGAAGTCCTTTCTTGGCCCTCTTTTTATTTGCTTTTTCCACGTTTTTACGAATCATCTCATCAACATCAACTTTGCTGAGATACGCGTTCATTCCAATCTGCTGTACCACCTGATACAGACTGCTGGCTACCCAATAAATACCGATAACCAATGGAAATGTAAAACAGAATACAACTGACATCAACGGCATAGTTATATTCATGGATTTCATCATGTTGGCGCTGGGGTCATCGCTGTTCTGCGCAGGCTGATTCACTGTGATCAGTTTCGTACTGTACCACTGAAACAAGCCGGAAAGAATCGGAATCATGGCAGCTGTAATAACCGTAAGAATCGTTCCATTTCCTTCTGAAAAATATCCCGTAATAATATTTAAAGGAGTATAGGAAATGTTCATCCCCAGAAACTGCTGCATCCTGATGATTCCCTGTACAACATTTTCACCGCTTTCCGTTACCACATTGGCGATATCCGGAAACGCGCCGATAAGCTGATTCCACTGCTTGTCTGTCAGACGATAAAGCATATCAATCACAACGTTCATGTTGGAAAAATCTTTATTCTGCAGAGTGACAGACTCACCCAGACTCTGAAAAACAGGATTACTCATGTAATCTGCCGGCAGTTTCGCAGTGACCAGATCAAAATAATGTCTCACGGAACTTACGTATGCCGGAATTTTGTAAATGATCTGATAAAGACCGAACATAATCGGCAGCTGAATCAGCATAGGAAGACAGCCCCCTGTCATAGAAGTTCCATACTTCTCATAAACAGCTCTTGTCTCTACATTCATCTTCATCGCAGACTCATTATCTGTTTTCCCTTTGTACTTTTTCTGAATTGCCTGCAGCTCCGGCTGCATGACATTAATCAATTTGCTGGATTTCTGCTGTTTGATAGACAAAGGAAGCAGGATTGTCTTAGATACCACAGTAAACAGAAGAATACACAAACCAATGTTCATGATTCCAAACATGTTGGTAAAACGAAACAATACCTCCATGATCAAGCCGAGTATTTCAACAAGCCATCTCCATAAAAAAAATCCGCCGACTTTTGTCAATACTATAAAATCCAATACATTACCTCCTTGTTGTTACGGAACTGGATCATAACCGCCTCTGCCCCATGGGTGACAACGAAGTATCCTGCATGTGGCTAACCATAAACCTTTCACCACACCATACTTTTCCAGTGCTTCAATGGCGTATTGAGAGCATGTAGGTGTGTAAATACAGTGATATCTTACTTTTAATGGAGACAAGAATATCTGATATCCCCGAATACAAAGAATCAGAAGTTTCTTTATCATAATAATATCACTTCAATTCCTTTCTAATGTTATGCAGTCCGCACAGGTGCAGATATGCACCTTCCAGTTTTTTATAATCTGAATCTCTGGCTGCCTGCCTGGCAACAACAATGATGTCTAATCCGGAATCGGTCTCTTCTTTGTGCAATCTGAATATCTCTCTGATCATGCGGGTCACCCGATGTCGGACCACGCTGTTTCCTACTTTTCTGCTGACGGAAATTCCAATTCTTGTATCCGGTTTTTCCCCAGCCTTTACATACATAATAAGCAATTTGTTTGCATAAGAAGCCCCGTTTTTATATATCTTCTGAAATTCACTGTTCTTCTTGATCGAAGGGAATCTTCTCATGAAACCTCCAAAAAAGTTTCAGGCCACAATCTCTTGCGGCCTGTGATTAAGCAATTAAGCAGTCAGTCTTGCTCTTCCTTTTGCTCTTCTAGCAGCTAAAACTTTTCTTCCGCCCGGAGTACTCATTCTGGCTCTAAAACCATGAACTTTTGATCTCTGTCTTTTTTTAGGCTGAAATGTCATCTTCATAGCACTGGCACCTCCTCTTTCAGACCTTTAAGATTAAACATCGTTTCAATTATATAGAAGGAAATCAGGGAAGTCAAGAAAAATTTCACAAAAAAAGGGCGGTATTTTTGCCGCCCCTATAAGTTGTATTCATTGTATTTTTGATATCAATATATAGATTATCCGGTTTCATTTTTCTCAATTATAACTTGGAATCCTGGCTACTGTATATACAAGGGCGGTTCCTATGACAGAGACAAGAACCATAGCCGCGACAGCTTCCGGAATTCCCGATGAAGTGACTGTCACCATGATCAGTCCCCACACCGCATCCACAGCTACGCTTTTTACCTGCGCGTACTCACTGGCCAGCAAAACATAGATGCTTCCCATGACGAAAACTGTATTTGTCATGGATCCCACAAATCCCGTGATGGCAAGCCCCAGAGACTTGTTGACCTTCATTTTCTTAAGCAGTATCCACAGCCAGCCGGAAACCACTCCGATCATAATCCTGCATCCTATGGATATCCACAACGCCTTCACAGCTCCCGCAATCCCACTCATACTCATAAACGGAGAAAAAGCGAAGGACAAAAGGGTTGGGGCCATAGTATTGCTGATCACGGAGCATACTCCAAATACCGCTCCAAGAATCGCTCCTGCCATAGGTCCAAGCAGAACCGCGCCTATGATAACAGGAATGTGTACAGTTGTCGCCTTAATAATCGGAAGCTGAATCATGCCCAGAGGCGTATTAGCCAATAGAATTACGATCGCCGCCATAAGTGCAACACTGGTCATCCAACGGGTGTCTTTTTTACCATTATTCATTTTTTACCTCCTGCTACTGTTCTTTTTTCAAAGATACAATGCAATACATCTGAATTATATAGAATTAACTTATCCACGTCAATCCTTTTCCCTTATTTGCTATAAATTTATCAATACTTATCAACATCATGTGGATAAATTGTGGATAAATGTATTTTTTATACACAAACAATTTTCTATTTTTCATTGAAAAAAAATTTAAAATATTATAGAATAGTAAAAGAATGGGTTTATGTGCCTGTATATTCACAACACGTTAGGAGAACCGTCTATGTTAGAGAAAATTAAAGCTCAGTGGGAAGAGATTCTTCAGCGGCTGAAAGAAGAATATGAGATTATGGAACCTTCCTACAATACGTGGCTTCTTCCTCTAAAGCCCTATTCCATAGAAGACAATGTACTCAGAATCCTGGTTCCTGATTCTGGTTCTAATTTTATTGCAATTATCCGCAAAAAATACGAGAAACAGCTTCAGGTCACCATCGCTGAAGTTACCGGATATTCTCTTAACATTGATTTTGTCAGTGAGGAAGACATTAAAGACAAGAAAAAAACATCCAAACACCTGATTCAAAACACCACTTACGATGTCAATCAGGACGTTATTCAGAATGCCAACCTAAACCCTCGATATACCTTTGAAACCTTTGTGGTCGGCGCTAACAACAACCTGGCTCATGCGGCATCCCTGGCTGTGGCAGAATCTCCGGGAGAAGTATATAATCCTTTATTTATATATGGAGGCGTAGGTTTGGGCAAAACCCACCTTATGCATTCCATCGCCCACTTCATCCTGAAAAATAATCCGAATTCCAAGATTTTATACGTAACTTCCGAGAAGTTCACCAATGAACTGATTGATGCCATAAGAAACAAAAATAATTTTACTACAACAGAATTTCGCGAGAAATACAGAAATATCGACGTTCTTCTCATTGATGATATACAGTTTATTATAGGAAAGGAAAGCACCCAGGAAGAATTTTTCCATACGTTCAACACGCTTTACGAATCCAAGAAGCAGATTATTATCTCTTCCGATAAACCTCCGAAAGAATTTGAGACTCTGGAGGAACGACTTCGCTCCAGATTTGAGTGGGGACTTACCGTGGACATCCAGCCGCCGGATTATGAGACGAGGATGGCCATTCTGCGAAAAAAAGAAGAGCTGGAAAATTACAATATTGACAATGAAGTAATCAAATATATTGCTTCCAATATCAAATCCAATATCCGTGAACTGGAAGGAGCTCTCACCAAGATCGTAGCACTTTCCAAACTCGAGAAAAACAAGGATATCGATATCGCTCTGGCGGAGGAAGCCCTGAAGGATATTATATCTCCCAATTCTGAGAGAAAAATCACATCAGAGCTTATTATTCAGATTGTAGCCGATCACTTCGGAATCACGACACTGGATATTTCCTCCCAGAAAAGAAATAAAGAGGTGGCTTATCCCAGGCAGATTGCCATGTATTTGTGTCAGAACATGACCGGAGATTCTCTTCAGCTGATTGGGAGATATCTCGGCGGAAGGGACCATACTACCATTATCCACGGCAGGGACAAAATTGCAAAAGAAATTAAGAAAGATTCTGCCCTTGCCAACACCATCGAAATTCTGAAGAAAAAAATAAATCCACAATAGGCTGTGGAAAAGCTTCAAAAAAGATGTGAACTCTTTGTTTATAAATAATGTCATTTTTTGTCATGTGGATATGCCTAAGGTTATAAAACGCGAATCAATAGGTTTTCCACAGGGTATAAGAAGTATTTTTTTCTTTATTTTACAGGGTTTTTTAATTTTTACACTTATCCCCCTGTCCTACTAAGAATACTTCTTAAAAGAACTTAATTATATATCTTTATATACCATCATCTACCAGAAAGGAATTATCAACAGCTATGAAACTTACATTTCAAAAAGATGATTTAATGAATGGAATCAACATTGTCTTGAAAGCAGTTCCTTCTAAGACGACCATGTCTATTCTGGAATGTATACTGATTGACGCGTCCAATCGGCAGATCAAGCTAACAGCCAACGATATGGAACTTGGCATCGAGACGATCGTAAGAGGAACCATCTCTGAAGAAGGAAAAATAGCTCTGAATGCAAAACTTTTTTCTGAAATCGTAAGAAAGCTGAGCGGCGGGGATTCTCCTATTACGATTCAATCAGATAATATGTTAAATACGGTTATTTCCTGTGATAATTCTGTCTTTCATATTCCGGGAAGAGACGGAGAGGAATTTTCCTATCTTCCTTATATAGAAAGAGATCATTATATCTGTCTGTCCCAGTTTACTCTGAGAGAAGTAATAGGGCAGACCATTTTCTCAATCTCTCCAAATGACAGCAATAAGATGATGACGGGAGAATTGTTTCAGGTAAGCGGCGATCTTTTGAAGGTGGTATCTCTGGATGGACATCGTATGTCTATTCGAAATGTCCGTCTGAAAGATGATTATGGTGATTTAAAAGTAATTGTTCCTGGCAAGACTTTAAATGATATCAGCAAGATTTTGAGCGGAGACAATGAGAAAGAAGTTCTTGTATATTTCAGTAAGAACCATATTCTCTTTGAGTTTGATGACACAGTTGTCATCTCCAGAATTATTGAGGGAGAATATTTCCGCATTGAGCAGATGCTTTCCAGTGATTATGAGACGAAGGTTACGGTCAATCGAAGAGAATTTCTTGACTGTATCGATCGGGCAGTCATCCTGATTCGTGAGAATGACAAGAAACCGATTATTATTAATATTCAGGAAAACGTTATGCAGCTGAAGCTGAATTCCAGCTTTGGTTCCATGAATGCAGAAGTGTCGGTTTGTAAATCGGGAGAAGATATTATGATAGGATTTAATCCCAGATTTCTGATTGATGCTCTTCGCATGATTAGCGATGAAGAAGTGAATCTTTATATGATGAATCCGAAATCTCCATGCTTTATAAGGGATGAAGAAGAAAATTATATTTATCTGATTCTTCCGGTGAACTTTAACGCTGCGGCTGTCTGATTGGGTTGACGGGTATAAAGAGGAAGGAAATTTATGGAAGTGATCAAGCTGCGGGAAGATTATATTAAACTTGGGCAGGCCTTAAAATTCGCGGGCGCGGCGGAAAGCGGAGTGGATGCCAAATATGCGATTCAGGATGGACTGGTGAAGGTCAACGGTCAGGTGGAATATCAGAGAGGCAAGAAGCTTACGGCTGGAGATGTGATTGAATATAATGGAGAAACCATAAGGATTGAGGCATAACAGCCATGATGATTGAATCCATAGAATTAAAAAATTACCGCAATTACGAATATTTGCATATGGATTTCAATTCAGGCACCAATATTCTGTATGGGGATAATGCCCAGGGAAAAACCAATCTTCTGGAATCCATTTATGTATGCTGTACTACCAAATCACACAGAGGAAGCAGGGATAAAGAAATCATTCAGTTTGACAGAGAAGAATCCCATATAAAACTGAATGTGAGAAAGAATAATGTGCCTTACAGGATTGATATGCATCTGAAGAAGAATAAGGCAAAAGGTGTAGCCATTAATGGGGTTCCGATCCGTAAGGCAAGCGAATTGTTTGGAATTGTAAATGTTGTATTTTTTTCTCCGGAGGATCTGAATATTATTAAGAACGGTCCTTCGGAGAGGAGAAGATTTATAGATTTGGAATTATGTCAGCTTAATAAGTTATATGTCCATGCATTGATTCAATATAACAAAGTAATCAGTCAGAGAAATAAGCTTCTGAAGGAACTTGCTTTTCGGCCGGAATATGAAGGTACTTTGGATGCGTGGGACATTCAGCTGGTTCAGTACGGCAGGCAGGTGATCCAATACCGCCGTAAATTCATCGGACAGCTGAATGAAATCATCAGGGATATTCATGAAAAATTATCAGGAAACAGAGAAACTTTACAGGTGATGTATGAGCCGAATACAGACATAAACGAACTGGAGAAGGCTCTTAGAAGAAACAGGGATATTGATATACGTCTCAGGACCACCACCGTGGGACCTCACAGAGATGATCTGAATTTTATTGTCAATGGAATCGATATTCGAAAATTTGGTTCGCAAGGGCAGCAGAGGACCGCTGCGCTTTCCCTGAAACTGGCGGAAATTGAACTGGTAAAGTATCTGGTGAAGGATTATCCGATTCTTCTCCTTGATGATGTGTTGTCAGAACTGGATGGAAACCGTCAGGAACATCTTCTTGACGGTATCAATCATATACAGACCGTGATCACATGTACCGGTCTGGAAGATCTGTTAAGTCACAAATTTAAGATAGATAAGGTATACAGAGTGGTAGAAGGAACGGTTACCAGTGAAAACGAACAGGAGGCAAATTTGAATGAGTGCTGAATACGGAGCAGATCAAATTCAGATATTGGAAGGATTGGAGGCCGTAAGAAAGCGTCCCGGCATGTACATCGGAAGCACATCCGCCAGGGGTTTGCACCATCTGGTCTATGAGATTGTGGATAACTCGGTTGACGAGGCTCTGGCCGGTTACTGCACGGAGATTGACGTTCAGATAAATGAAGATAATTCCATCACAGTCATTGACAATGGCCGCGGTATTCCCGTGGGTATTCAGAAGAAGGCGGGACTTCCGGCTGTCGAGGTGGTGTTTACGGTGCTTCACGCCGGCGGAAAATTCGGCGGCGGGGGATATAAGGTATCCGGCGGACTGCACGGCGTAGGCGCTTCCGTTGTAAACGCCCTGTCGGAATGGCTGGAGGTTACGATCTACCAGGATGGAAAAGAGTATTTTCAGAGATATGAGAGAGGCAGCGTGGTATCCCCTCTGAAGATAGTGGGAGACTGTCCGGCGGATAAGCATGGGACAAAGGTCGTATTTTTACCTGACAAAGAAATCTTTGAGGAGACGGTCTATGATTATGATACGCTGAAGATCCGTCTTCGGGAGACGGCTTTTCTGACAAAAGCCCTGAAAATTACTCTTAGGGACGACAGAGAGGAAAAGATTGAAAAGACCTTCCATTATGAGGGAGGCATTCAGGAGTTTGTCACTTATTTGAATAAGGGGAAGGCCCCTCTCTATGACAAAGTGATCTACTGCGAGGGAACCAGGGAGAATGTGTACGTGGAAGTTTCCATGCAGCACAATGATTCCTATACAGAGAATATCTACACATTTGTCAATAACATCAACACGCCGGAGGGCGGCACCCATCTGACCGGTTTTAAGAACGCCCTGACCAAGACGTTTAATGACTATGCCAGGAAAAATAAGCTGTTAAAGGACAGCGAGCCTTCCCTCAGCGGCGAGGATATCAGAGAAGGCCTGACCGCTATCATCAGCGTGAAGATCGAGGAACCTCAGTTTGAGGGACAAACCAAGCAGAAGCTTGGCAACAGTGAGGCCAGAGTCGCGGTGGATTCCGTTGTGAGCGAACAGCTGACTTATTTTCTGGAGCAGAATCCGGCTGTGGCCAAAGCCATGTGCGAGAAATCCATTCTGGCCCAGAGAGCCAGGGCCGCCGCCAGAAAGGCCAGAGACCTGACCAGAAGAAAGACCGCTCTGGAGGGTATGGCGCTTCCGGGCAAGCTTGCCGACTGTTCCAACAAAGATCCGGAAAAATGCGAGATTTATATTGTTGAAGGAGATTCCGCCGGCGGTTCCGCCAAGACGGCGCGGTCCAGAGATACCCAGGCCATCCTGCCTCTTCGCGGAAAAATCTTGAATGTTGAGAAGGCGCGGCTTGATAAAATCTACGCCAACGCTGAGATTAAGGCCATGATCACGGCTTTCGGTACCGGTATTCATGATGATTTTGATATATCCAAGCTTCGTTATCATAAGATCATCATTATGACTGATGCGGATGTAGACGGGGCCCATATTAGCACTCTGCTTCTGACCTTCCTGTACCGGTTTATGCCGGAGCTGATCAAGCAGGGCCATGTGTACCTGGCTCAGCCGCCTCTTTATAAGATCGAGAAGAATAAAAAAATCTGGTACGCTTACAGCGATCCGGAGCTGAACCAGATTCTCAGTGAGATCGGCCGGGATAATAATAACAAGATTCAGCGTTACAAAGGTCTGGGAGAGATGGACGCGGAGCAGCTCTGGGAAACCACCATGGATCCGGAGAGAAGGATTCTTCTGCGGGTTAATATGGACAATGACGTGACGTCGGAACTTGACCTTACTTTTACGATTCTAATGGGAGACCAGGTGGAGCCCAGAAGGGAATTTATTGAGACAAACGCCAGGAAAGTACAGAATCTGGATATATAAACCTGTATCATATAGAATTTTGGTCTTGTCTGCATAAAAATGGAGGAACATATGGAACCGAATATATTTGATAAAATACAGGATATTGATTTGAAAGATACCATGGAACAGTCTTATATCGACTATGCCATGAGCGTAATTTCGTCCAGGGCTCTTCCTGACGTAAGAGACGGACTGAAGCCGGTTCAGCGCCGGGTTCTCTATTCCATGATTGAGCTGAACAACGGCCCGGACAAGCCTCACAGGAAATGCGCCCGTATCGTCGGCGATACCATGGGTAAATATCATCCTCACGGAGACAGCTCCATCTACGGGGCGTTGGTCAATATGGCTCAGGAGTGGTCTACCCATTATCCGCTGGTAGACGGACACGGAAACTTTGGTTCCGTAGACGGCGACGGCGCCGCAGCCATGCGTTACACAGAAGCCAGGCTCAGCAGGATTGCCATGGAAATGCTGGCGGATATCAATAAAGATACGGTGGATTTTGTTCCTAACTTTGACGAGACCGAGAAAGAACCTACGGTGCTTCCGGCCCGTTATCCCAATCTTCTGTGTAACGGCACCTCCGGTATTGCCGTCGGTATGGCTACCAACATTCCGCCTCACAATCTACGCGAGGTGGTTAACGCCGTTGTCAAGATTATCGATAATCAGGTAGAGGAAGACCGGGATACCGCGATCGAGGAAGTCATGGATATCGTAAAAGGGCCGGACTTCCCTACAGGCGCCACCATTATCGGCAGATCCGGAATTGAAGAGGCCTACCGAACCGGGCGGGGCAAAATCCGCGTCCGCGCCGTCTCCAACATCGAGACCATGGCCAATGGGAAGAGCCGGATCGTGGTAACTGAGATTCCCTTTATGGTCAATAAAGCCCGGTTGATCGAGAAAATCGCGGAGCTGGTAAAAGAGAAAAAGGTAGACGGGATCACGGACCTTAGGGACGAATCCGACCGCAGCGGCATGCGCATTGTCATTGAACTGCGCCGGGATGTGAACGCCAATGTGATTCTGAACCAGCTGTTAAAGCATACTCAGCTGCAGGATTCCTTCGGAGTCATCATGCTGGCGTTGGTGGATAATCAGCCGAAGGTGCTGAACATTCTTCAGATGCTGGAATACTATCTGAAGCATCAGAAGGATGTGGTGACCCGCCGGACAAAGTATGATTTGAACAAGGCGGAGGAGCGGGCCCACATATTGGAAGGCCTGCTGATCGCCCTGGATAATATCGATGAAGTCATTCGTATTATCCGCGGTTCCCAGACGGTTCAGATTGCCAAACAGCAATTGATGGAGAAATTCGGCCTCAGCGACGCTCAGTCTCAGGCAATCGTTGATATGCGTCTCCGCGCTCTTACCGGTCTGGAGAGAGAAAAGCTGGAGGCGGAATATAAGGAGTTGGAGATTAAGATCGCGGAGTTGAAAGAAATCCTGGCCGATGAGAAAAAGCTTTTGGGAGTTATCCGTACAGAGATTCTGACCATGTCCGAGAAGTACGGCGACGACAGAAAGACCACCATCGGATACGATGATTTTGATATGACAGCTGAAGACCTGATTCCCAATGATGAGACGGTCATTACCATGACCAGCCTTGGCTACATCAAGAGAATGCCAAAGGATACCTTCCGCAGCCAGAACAGGGGCGGAAAGGGCATCAAGGGAATGCAGACCATCGACGACGATTATATTGAAGATCTGATTCTGACGAAGAATCATAATTACATCATGTTCTTTACTAATACCGGAAGAGTATACCGGCTGAAAGCCTATACGATTCCGGAAGCCGGAAGGACGGCGAGAGGAACCGCCATCGTCAATCTTCTGCAGATGATTCCCGGCGAGAAGATTACCGCCATTGTCTCTATGGCGGAATATAACGACGACCATTATCTGTTTATGGCTACCAGAAGCGGCATGGTGAAGAAAACTCCCATGAGGGAATACGCCAACGTTCGCAAGACAGGTCTTCAGGCTATCGTTCTGAAGGAAGACGACGAGCTGATCGAAGTGAAGGTCACCGACGATACAAAGGATATCTTCATGGTGACAAAGAAAGGCCAGTGTATCCGGTTCCACGAGACGGACGTTCGGGTTACGGGAAGAGTTTCCATGGGCGTGATCGGTATGAGACTGGATGAAGGAGACGAAGTAATCGGCATGCAGGTGGATACCCAGGGAGATACGCTCCTGGTCGTATCGGAAAAAGGAATGGGAAAGAGAACCAATACCTATGAATTCAAGGCCCAGAACCGGGGAGGAAAAGGCGTCCGCTGCTATAAGATAGCCGACAGGACCGGTGATCTGGTAGGCGCCAAGTTGGTAGAGGAAGGCCACGGCGTTATGATGATTACCAACGAGGGAATCGTCATTCGCATCAACGTCAATGAAATCTCAGTTATCGGACGGGATACCTCCGGCGTCAAGCTGATGAATATTGAGAAAGATTCCGACACCAGAGTTGCCAGCATTGCCAAAGTAAGGGAAGATGAAGATAAAAATCCACAGGAAGGAGAACTTGAAGAAGAAAATATCCCCAAAATGGAGGATAAACTGATAGAAGATGTGGATATCTCAGAAAATTTTAATGAAAATGTGGATAACTCAGAAGAATAATACTTAAAAGTCAGGTTCGATTACCAAAACGTCAAATAAAAACCCCCTGGCGTATGATATAATAACGAAGAAAGCGTCAATATTTTTGAGTGTATTTTGTTAAATAATAATGGAAGGGAGTTTTCAAAATGAAAAGAAGACTTAATTTGAAACGATCTGCCGCGCTCTTTGTGACACTTGCGCTTCTGGCGACGGGCTGCGGGGCAGGTTCAAAGGGTTCTTCTGCCGATGAGCAGAGCACCTCGCCGGCTAAAACCCAGGAAACGTCAGCTGCCGCTGTCCAGGATGATGCGGCTTCTGGTGATCAGGATGATTCGTCCGCCGATAATCAGGACGGCCTGCCTGCTGTGGGAGAAAAAATACATGGCTTTACAGTCAAGGAAATCCATCCCTATCAGTCGATGAACTCTCAGGCCGTGGAGTTTACCCATGATAAAACCGGCGCCACCCTGCTTTGGATTGCCAACGACTCTACGGACCGGGCATATATAGTGGCTTTCCGCACCCATGTAACCAATGACAAAGGTATACCTCATGTATTTGAACATGCCACGATTTCAGGCAGCGAGAAATATCCCAACCCGAACCAGTTTATGACGATGGTATACGGCACATACAATACCTATATGAATGCTTCTACTTCCAGAACGTATACTTATTATCCCAGTTCTTCCCTTTCTGAGGAACAGCTGCTTAAGTATGTGGATTTTTATATGGACGGCGTCTATCATCCTCTGGTAGTCAGCGATGAAAAGCTGATGCATCGGGAAGCTTACCGTTATGATCTGCCTTCCGCGGACGCGGAACTTACACTGCAGGGTACGGTCTACTCTGAAATGCTGGGCGTTCTGACCCAGGAAAACAGCGCGTATGATGAAGCTATAAGTCTGTCCCTTCCCGGAAGCGTTGTGTCCAGTGAGACCGGCGGCGTACCTGGGGTGATCGAGACGATGACGGTTCAGGATCTGGCTGATTTCCATGATACATATTATCATCCGTCAAATTCGCTGATGGTTCTTTATGGTGATCTGAATGTAGAACCTTTCCTGGAACTGATCGACGGAGAATATCTGAGCAAATTTGACCGCAAGGAGGTCGATCTTTCGGATTCCGGCTATACGCCTATTTCCGGTTATGTGGAAAAGAGCGTTACTTTCCCTGCCGGTGAAAATGATGCCGTTGAGACTTATATGTATTATTCTTTGCTCCTGACCGGCATCAATATGATAGAACTTAATCAGTTAAGTGTTGCGATTCCGGCAATGGTAGGGGATGGCCAGCCTTTTGACCAGCTGGTAAAGCAGAAGCTGCCGGGCGTATCCATCAGGCCGTTTTTTAGTATTGAAGGACCATCTCCGCTTTTGATGTTTCAGGTATCTGGCGCGAAGGCGGAACAGAAGGAAGAGGTACTGTCTGTGATTCGTGAAGGTATCGCGACCACAGTTGAACAGGGATTGGATTCCGGGCTTCTGGCCTCTTTCGTACTTTCCGAGCGCATGAATCAGGCGCTTCTCGCGGACAATACTACGGCTGTAGATGCTGCCAGCAATATTATTACTTATTGGGGTATGGAGGGCAATCCCCTTGCTTTTCTGGATGTGGATTCCTTTAATCAGAATATGCAGAAATATCTGGATGAAGGAACCTATGACGCTGTACTGAAAAAATATCTGTCAGATCCTGCGGCATCCAGTCTGTTGATTTCCACCAGCGAGCCTGGTCTTAAGGAGAAACAGGACGCGGAACTGAAACAAAAGCTGGTTGAGAAGAAAGCCGCGATGAGCGAGGAAGAGATTGAGGAACTGGTTGCCCAGCACGATGAGCTGGAGCAATGGAATGCTGAAAACGAAGCCACGGTATCAGTTGAGCCGGTGCAGGCCGTGGATGTACACTCGCTTCCGGAAGAAGTCGTAGAGTACACGGCTGAAGATGAAAATACGGACGGACTGCGGGTGATATCCTCGGAAGTGGACAGCGATCTGTCGCAGATCAATATTTACCTGGATGCTTCCGGTATTCCCGCGGATCAGTTGGATGAGGCCTCAGTAGCAATGTATCTGCTGGGGATGCTGTCTACCGAAAATTATGATATAGCAGAACTGAACAGCAAAGAATCCGCTACTGTCGGCTCTATCATCACGGCGCTGACTGCCATCCGCCAGGAAGACTGGAGTTACACGCCATACGCGAAAATTACTTTTTCCTGTTTTTCAGAAGATATGGAAGAAGCATTCAATCTGGTGGAAGAGGAGCTGCTGCGTACAGAGTATGATCCCGCAAAGATTCAGTCCCTCTGCGCTTCCCTTGCGTCTGCGGGGGAAACCAACCTGGATCCTTTCAGTTATGCCCAGGAGCTGGCCAGCGCGGTGTTCTCGGAAGCTTCTTCCTATTCATCGCGTACAGAAAATACAGGTTTGGTTCAGACTATGAAACGAGTTGCGGATATGAATGAGGAAGAACTCGCTTCCTTTGCCCAGGGTATGGAAGAAATGACTGCCTTTCTGTGTAATAAAAACGGCATGATACTGACAGTAGCAGGCAGCGAAGAGAATATTGCCAATGCGAAAGAACAGGCGCAAAACCTGCAGGCACAGTTTAGTGATGTCCAGCGCGAAGCGGAGGACTACAGTGAGATACTGGCCCATCCCAAGAATATCGCCGTTACTTACGGAAGCGACGCTATGTACAGTATCGTTTCCATGCCTTTTAAAGAACTGGGCATGGAATACAGCGGCAAAATGGATGCTTTTACCTCGGCAGTAGGAAGCCTGGTGCTGATTCCTGTCATGCGCAACGCCTACAGTGTCTATTCACCTGTGTTTTCTATATCCCGCAATATGGTACTGCTGGCTGCTTACCGTGATCCGCGTCTGAAGGAGACTTTTACGGAAGTGCTGCCGTCACTGGCTGATTCGGTTCGCGGCCTGGATATAACGCAGGAGGAACTGGACGGTTATATCACCAATGCCTATAGCGAACTTGCGATGCCGAAGGGTCCCTTTACCGGCGCAGACACTGCTATCGAGGACGTGCTGAAAAACCAGAACAGTTTTGAACGGACGCTTACCGAGATGAAAGAGATAAAGCAGACGACGCCTGAGGATATCACCGCCTATGCGGATATCCTTGATAAACTTGTTTCCGACGGCGCTCGTATCACCGTAGGCAGCCCTCAGCTTATCTCACAGGCAGAAGACCTGTTTGATGAGGTGGAGACCTGGCTGACAGATTGACGTGTATTAGTATCAGATAGAATTATAATTTAACACAATTTCAAACAGCGGGGTGTCTGTGCAGAAACACAGATGCCCCGCTGTTTTTGGTAATGGCGCATTTTTATTATTCCAGGTTCAGCTTCCTGCTGAAGATGTATTGTGTGACCCAGTAAAACACTCCTATCATGATCAGACTCAGAATCGTGCTGAACACGAAAGAGCCGTTGACCAGGAGAGAGGTTTGTTCCGGTTTCGTGATACGGAAACCGATGACTATAAGGAAAAGGATGCTGATGACTTCAATGATGACGTAAATGCCCACATAAGAGCCGATGGCCCCCAGAATCCTGTGTTTTCCGAACAGATGCCCTATGGCAATGGCCGCGAAGAACATTAGAGGCGTTGTAAAAGCGGATAAGACCAGATTGATAAAAACATTTAGGCAATAGAAGTCAAAGGACATGCCGATGGCCTCCATGGAATTTATAAATTCGTAAAATCCGGTTATTGCAGTATCATAGTGACCGGCAAAAAACATGGCGATGGAAGCCGCTACCACAAAACCTGTTAAGGCTTGCCAGACAACTGCCGCCAGAACCTTGGAGAGAACCAGAAGATTGGCGGACACAGGAAGCATGTGAGTCAGATAGGCCTGGTCGCTGACCATGGTTTTATAGAAATCATAGACGATAAAAACCCGGATCAGGATATAGCAGGCTACGATATAAATAATGAAAAAGGTAGCGAAGACCGTAGCAACCAGAAGAATAATATCATACATATTGCTGCCGGTGTGAAGCATGGAGAGAACCAGCTCCATTAAAATCTTTCCGACAACGCATGCGACGGCATAAATGATAATCATAGGGACAAAAAACCGGCCGGTTGCGGTTATGTCTTTCTTTAACAGTTTTGTCAGCACGAGAACACCTCCCTGAACAGTTCATCTACGGATTTCCGGTTTTGAATACGGATGTCATCGACAGAGGAATCCAGGACAACCCGGCCTTCCTTCAGGAAAATCACCCGATCCAGCACCTGCTCCACATCGGCGATCAGGTGAGTGGAGATCAGAATGGAACCTTCTTCGTTGTAGTTTGTAAGAATGGTCTGAAGGATATAATCTCTGGCCGCTGGGTCCACACCTCCTATAGGTTCGTCCAGAAGATACAGATCCGCCTTCCGGCTCATGACCAGGATCAGCTGCACTTTCTCTTTGGTTCCTTTGGACAGGGTTTTCAGCTTGAGTTTGGGATCGATATCCAGGCGTCCCAGCATCTCATAGGCTTTAATCCGATCAAAATTAGAATAAAAATCGTGAAACATGTCTACGATCTGAGAAACCTTCATCCAGTCGCTCAGACAGCTCTTATCCGGGAGATAGGCAATCTTAAGTTTACTGGAAGGTCCTGCCGGTTCTCCCAAAATCCGAATATCGCCTTCCGAAGGAGTCAGAAGCCCGCAGGCCAGCTTGATGAGGGTAGTCTTGCCGCTGCCGTTGGGGCCCAGGAGACCGATAATGTGTCCTGGTTCGATTTGAATATTCACATCATGAAGAACTTCTTTGCGGCCGAATCGTTTGTTAACATGAGAGCATTCTAAAATAGAATTCATGTGGAACTACCTCCTTTGTCTTTGTTGAGCAGATTCATGGTTTCTTCACGGCTGTAGCCCAGCTGCTTCATTTCTTCATAAAAGGAATGGATTTTCTCTTGGGCGACGGATTCTCTAATGAATGAAACCAGGCTTTCATCCTCCGTTACGTATCGCCCGGAAGTCCTCTGACTGTAGATTAGTCCGCTTCGCTCCAATTCTGCCAGGGCCCGCTGCATGGTGTTGGGGTTCACCGCCGCTTCCGCTGCCAGCTCCCGAACAGAAGGGAGCCGGTTTCCCGCTGGATACTGTCCGGAGATGATCCGTATTCGTATCTTCTCCAATAATTGTGTGTAGATTGGCCGTTCATTATCAAACTGCCAGGGCATGGAACACCTCCTAATTTTGCATTACTGGTTAATTGTACAACTGTATTAGTTAATTAATACAAATATACAATAAAGAGATTGCGTTGTCAACTATATTTTTCTTGCCTTAAAGGAAAAATTCCATTATTATTAAGAAAAGAAGCATGTATAGCGCGGATTCCGCAGAATGGATCAGGAGGAGGAGCGGATTTTGAGAACAATACAGACCAGAGAAATCACGGAAAACATCCGGGAAATGTGCATCGAGGCCAACCATTTTCTGTCTCAGGATATGTGCAGGGTATTCTATCAGGCGGCGGAAAAGGAAGAATCGCCGCTGGGAAAGCAGATTCTGGAGCAGCTGAAGGAAAATCTGCAGATTGCCGGAGAAGACAGGATTCCCATCTGCCAGGATACAGGAATGGCAGTGATTTTCTTAAAAATCGGGCAGGAGGTCCATTTTGAGGGAGACTCCCTGGCGGATGTCGTTAATCAGGGCGTAAGAGAAGGATACACAGACGGTTATCTCCGCAAGTCTGTTGTGAAGGATCCCATCGAGAGGGAGAATACAAAAGATAATACCCCTGCCGTTATCCATTATGAGATTGTGGATGGAGATCAGGTGGAGATTACCGTAGCGCCTAAGGGTTTCGGCAGCGAAAATATGAGCAGAGTCTTCATGCTGAAACCTGCGGATGGGATTGAGGGTGTGAAAAACGCGATTCTCACTGCCGTGAAAGACGCGGGCCCCAACGCTTGTCCGCCCATGGTGGTGGGCGTAGGAATCGGAGGAACCTTTGAGAAATGCGCCCTTATGGCCAAGCACGCCCTGACCAGGAATCTGGAGGAGGAATCGCCGGTTCCCTACGTCCGGGATCTGGAGAAGGAAATGCTTGATAAAATCAATAGGCTTGGCATCGGACCGGGCGGCCTGGGCGGGACGGTGACTGCTCTGGCCGTGAATATTGAGACCTATCCCACGCACATTGCGGGACTTCCGATGGCGGTGAATATATGCTGTCATGTAAACAGGCATGTCCGCAGGGTAATATGAGGCATCCTGATTAAAAAAGACGGATTTTAGGTATTTTTAAGAAGTTTTTAAGGACAGAATAAGGGGAACGTCAGTATGAATAAAAAAATTCACGCGCCAATCAGTCATGAAGAGGCAGCAGATCTCCGGGCAGGAGATTACGTATATATTACCGGAACCATTTATACCGCCCGTGACGCGGCGCACAAGCGGATGCAGGAAACATTGGACAGAGGAGAACCATTGCCGCTGGATTTGAAAAATAATGTAATCTATTATATGGGACCGTCTCCGGCCAGAAAAGGCCGGCCCATCGGATCCGCTGGGCCTACTACAGCCAGCCGCATGGATAAATATACGCCGCGGCTGCTGGATCTGGGACTGGGAGCCATGATTGGCAAAGGGAAGCGCAGCCAGGCAGTAAAGGACGCCATCGTCCGTAGCGGATCCGTCTATTTTGCGGCAGTAGGAGGCGCGGGGGCCCTTTTGTCCAAACGAATCCTGTCCAGTGAGGTGATTGCTTACGATGATCTGGGGACAGAGGCAATCCGCAGGCTGGAGGTAGAAGATTTTCCGGCAGTCGTGGTGATTGACAGCCTGGGAAATGATTTATATGAAACAGCCGTACTGCAGTATCGGAAACAGGAAGCGTAAAATAGCGGTGTCATATGATCTTACATAATACATAAGGAAAATATCTATGAACAGAATCGTGTATATGGTACTGAAAAGCATCCCCAGGATTCCTAACTGGTATTATCATATTGTAAAAATGGCGAATCACCGGGATCAATATGCGGAGGAGGAAAGCTACGCATATCTGAGAAATATTGTGAGGACCGTCGATAAGAGCGGCCGGGTGGATATCCTGGTTACGGGAACGGAAAATCTCCCGGAGAAGAACGGATTTATCTTCTTCCCCAATCATCAGGGGCTGTTTGATATGATGGCGATGGTGGACGCCTGTCCTCGTCCTTTGAGTGTGGTAATTAAGAAAGAGGCGGAAAACTGGATACTGATCAAACATATCATCCGAATGCTTGATGGGATTTATATGGACCGTTCCGATATCAGGGCGTCTCTGGAAGTGATCAACACAATGAGCGAAAAAGTAAAACAGGGACGGAATTTTGTCATCTTTGCCGAGGGCACCCGAAGCAAGGAAGGCAATAAGCTTCAGCAGTTCAAAGCGGGGACATTTAAAAGCGCCCTGAAGGCCAACTGTCCCATCGTTCCGGTGGCGCTTATCGACTGTTATCGTCCCTTTGATATCTCATCCATCCGGAGAGAGCAGGTGCAGGTTCATTTTCTGAAACCGATCTATCCGGAACAATATGTAGGGCTCAAAACGCGGGAAATAGCATATCTTGTGCAGGAAAAAATCCAGTCGGAAATTGACAAAAATATTGAGTAGGACTAACTTCCACATAGAAATGGCAGATCGATTTACCGGCAGATACCTGACATCTCTACGTATTTATCGTTTCTTTAAAAGATACGGCCTTAGTATGACACGGTCGCTCTCAATCTTACGGATGCCAAAAGCCTGAAGCCTTTCGTAAAGATCCGGGTAGAGAAACGCGGTCAATTCCAGAGGGCTTTTTCCGCCCAGGGATTCCACCGGGGCGGAGTCCACATGGCTCAGCACAAGGTTGAGGGCGTCCTGGTCAACCAGCCCAAGGCCCCGCAGATCCGTCTG
>CANQRW010000043.1 GCA_947626365.1 uncultured Lachnospiraceae bacterium | reverse complement strand
TTAAAAATTTAGATACGCATATTTTGAAGAAATTGGATCTCTGAGGAGGTCCTTTTTTGATATAGAAATGAAGGAAAGGAGGGATTCCGATGGCAGGCAGAAAGCCGAAGCCTACGGCACTGAAAAAGCTGGAAGGCAATCCGGGGAAAAGAAAACTGAATACGAAGGAGCCGGTGCCGGAGAAGGGAATGCCAGACTGTCCAAAGTGGCTGCTTCCGGAAGCGAGGGAAGAGTGGAAGAGGCTCTGTCAGAAGCTGTCCGAGATGGGTGTGCTGACTGAGATTGACATGGCTGCGTTTGCGGCATATTGCCAAAGCTATGCCAGATGGAAGGAAACTCCATCTGCCAGATCGAGGATCATGGCGGCAGCAGGCGTTGGGAAAGATGATGAGATGGAGGCATTGCTTGGGGATGAGGCTTAATGGCGGAGAGAAGACCTGCGGGTTATCCGAAGCTGAAGAATTACAAGCCGTCAAGGTTTATGCTTCCGACATCTCACTACGATAAAGCAAAGGCGGACAGGGCTGTGAAGTTTATCGAAAACCTGTGCCATACCAAAGGGAAGTGGGCAGGCAAGCAGTTCTGTCTGCTTCCCTGGCAGGAGCAGCTGATCCGGAATATTTTCGGAATCGTCAAGCCTGACAGGTACCGGCAGTTCCGGACAGCCTTTGTGGAGATATGCAAGAAGGTAGGTAACTGGGATAATGAGCTTTCCGTGACAAGTAGCCACAAGCTGGTTGTGGATATTCAGAATCGTACTCAAAAGAATATGATTGCTTACCAGAAAAAAGTCATTTATACAGTTTCGTCAAAGCAGCTTATAGTGGTTCAAAGCAAGGTGAACTCAACGTTTTCCGGCTTAGAGAAAAAATTCATGTATTACCGGTTGTCGTTGTATACATTTTCATTAGCATCATTTATGAAAATTATGCTAAGCGGTAATTTTAAAGAAGAATATATTGCGAAGGTTAAAGACGAGATACAAGCTTTATCTGATACATACAGAGCACAATTTGAAAAGAGTTCTTTATATTTAGAAAAACTCGGAAATGCTGGTGTAGAGGCAAATGTTGTAAAGGACATAGGTACTGCCGGTAAAGCGATTGGAAAATTGATCGGCAACATTCCTTTAGTCAAGGAGGGATCGGCTGATGAGTTCTTAAAAGACAAAGGCAATTATTTGCAGGAGAACGCCATGGGAATGGAAAGGGAAGCTGTAAAAGAATTTGCTGCAGTGGCCAATCCGGGGACCAGAGTGTTTGTAGAAAAGATGGAGGATATGATACAGATCTATAATCATACTTCACAGATATGTTTTGATAGTGAAAAGATATATCTATTGGCATAATCTGACGCCTGCATTTTCCTGTATTTTCGAAGTGTATTTTCGACACACTCTGACATAAGAAAATGATTGATTTTTCGCCTGAATTAACGTATAATTTTACCTGTTGAAATATGAGACGCTTTTGCGGTAAAAGAGAATGCGGGTTTTGCGCCGCAGGATGTATGGGCTTTACATGAATACCAAAGAGGCGGGAAGGGGGACGCATGGAACGTGAGGCGATCAGAAAACCGAAATTGCGGCAGAAGCAGACCGGTCTTCCGCTTCAGATGAAACGGGAGGCAGAGCGCCGTACCGGAGTGTCCCTTGATGATGTGTCTGTTTTTTATGGGTCGTCCCGGCCGGTCAGGCTGGGGGCATTGGCATATGCCCAGGGAAATCAGATATATCTGGGGCCCGGCCAGGAACGGTACCTGGCCCATGAGCTCAGCCATGTGGTGCAGCAGAAGCTTGGATTGGTGTATCCCAGCCGTAGGGTAGGAGGCGAACCTCTGAACGACGATCCGGGACTGGAACGCTCTGCGGACCGGGGTGAGTTTCCCCGACGGGCTGCCCGGCGGCGCGGTTCCGATCCGGCTGAGGTATTGAAGCCGGGACAAGCCGGGAACGCATCGTCTGAAGGCGCGGTTTCGTCGGCTGTCGGTGTAGTCCAGAGAACTGTCTGGAAACTGGGAGGAAGTCAGTGGAGGAAATTCAGCGACCTGGAATCACCGGGGAAAGAACCGCTGCCAAAGGTGGATGCGGAGAATGGCATTCCGGAGAATGGTTCATTTTTTGATGACAGGTCAGGAATGCTGTTTCCGCCTGATTCAGCGGAATACATGGGACGTTTGATCCGCCGCAGGCATGAGCGGGCGAGGCGAGGAGTTTACGCCAACCGGGTTACCGGCATTGCCGGAAGCGAGCCCAAGAGGGCGACGCCTATGGCTACGCCTGCGGACCCGGAAGGAAAGTTCAGCAAATTGTACCGTTTCCGGGGGCAGCTTCTGATTTCAGGCTCCGGTTTCGGTGAGCGCAGGGCAGTCAGGTCCAGCCGGCCTGTGCGCAAGGGCCCGCCTGCTTATGATGATATTCCGGAGAGGGCGCCGTTTCCGGAGGGGACGTTCTCTTCCGCGGCCCGGTTTCTGATTCAGGAACCGGAGGCGCAGCTTCCGCCTGCGCCAGCGGAGCTGACGCAGGAGCAGCAGGCCAGGGTGGCGGCACTGACACTGATCCAGGGTTCGGAGGAGAAGAGGGTTCCTACGGGCGGTTCCCTGCCTTATGCGTTTATGATGGCGGCAGAACAGCAGGGGCCGGCAGCGGCTATCTCTCAATATCCCTTTGCGCCGAAAGGCGGGACCGCGTATACCAGGAAGCTGGCGCTGGGCCAGATTGAATTTACGCCTGAGCAGGCAGAGATGTTCCTGCCGAATATGCCGGGATCGCCGCTTTTAAAACATGAGGAAGAGGAAGGAACCCTGGCATGAGGGAGGAAGGGTGGTACCGCCGGCAATACAATGAATGGATGCTGAAAGCAGCCGAAGATGCGCTGATGGGATATCGGGAGCGATATTCGGGACCGGATGCGGATGGAGCGGACCGGGAGTCAGTACCGGATGCGGATGGAGCAGAGCGGGAATCAGGGCCGGACGCGGATGAAGCGGAGCGGGAACCGGAGCCGCCGCGGGACATCACATTCCTGGACTCCTGGAACCAGTGGAGGGCATGCGCGGAGATTTTACAGGAGAATGGCTGGCTGGAGCCGGTGGAATATCTGATCCAGAATTACGGCCTGGATGCGTTTGAACAGTTTTGCCTTGTGCTTCTGACGGTACAGGAGCTGGACGGTCCTATATTTAGGAAAAATTTAGCGGAGTGCGGTTTTGAACGGCTGACTCCTGCGGCGGCGGTATCGCTGTTTCAGGGAGAAAGGTGTCTGATTCGAGAAATGTACTCCGCTTTTTTAAAGGGCGGCAGGCTGAACAGCTGGATCATGGAGATACCTGAAGGCCTGGAAGATTGTGACGATGTGGGGCCCTGGTCTCCAATCCGGCTGGATGGGCGGCTGTGCAGACTGATACTTGGCGGCGTGTGGAAGGACGCGGCTCTGGAAGAATACGGAAGCTGGATCGGACCGCAGGAGTATGATGAGTCGGAGATGGAGGCCGGATTCGGTGAAGAAGTGTACCGGCAGTGGAGCGGTGTCCTGGGAGATCATATCTGTGTTCTCTGCGGGGCGGAAGGCATAGGGAAACGAACACAGCTTCGGCGCTTTGCGGCTGAGAAAAATGTACCCGTTTTTTGCGCGGATGCAGGCTGTATGGAACTGCTGAGCGAGATGCGCAGGCGGCAGGTCCTCAGGCGGCTGATTCGCGAGTGCAGTCTTTGCCAGGCGGTTCTCTGTCTCAGATGGAGCGGAAGGATGCTCCGCGGGGAAGAGGAGAACGGAGCGCGCGGTATCTGGCCAGAAGCTTTTTTCCGGTATGCGGGGAAGGTGCTCCCGGGATTGGTTCTTATAACAGAGCAGGAGCAGATGTTTGCGGATGGTTCCCTGGATGCGGTGCGGTTCGTGTTTCCCATGCCGACGTTAGGCGAGGCGGCCGAAATCTGGAAAGCGGCTTCGAAGGCATTTCCCCACGTCGGGGATCTCCGGACAGAGGAATTTGCCGGTATGATGGCGATGACGCCGGGGCAGATCCGAAGTGTATGGAAGGCGGCGGCCCGTCTGGCGAAGACCGAAGGCGCTAAAGTCCATGAATCGGTGAGACCGCCGGCCGGAGAGGGGCAATCCTGCGGGCAGATGGGGGCAATGCCGCCGGATACCGGATCGGGATACGGGCGGATTACAGAGCGTCATCTGAAAGAAGCCTGCCGCAGCCTTGTGCCGGGTTCCCTTGCGGGAAAGGCAGTGCATGTGCCGGCGAGGTTCCTGCCTGACGATCTGATCCTGCCCGGGGACCGCAAAAGACAGCTGGAGGAAGCCTGCATGCAGGTGAAAAACCGGTATCAGATCTATGAGACCTGGGGATTTGCCGGCAGCGCCTATGGGACAGGACTTTCCATCCTGTTTTCGGGACCGCCGGGAACCGGTAAGACCATGGCGGCCCAGGTGATAGCGGGAGAGTTGGGACTGGAGCTTTACAGGGTAAATCTGGCTGCCGTCGTCAGCAAATATATCGGTGAGACCGAGAAGAATCTGCAGGGAATTTTCGATGAGGCGGCCCGGCTGCAGGCGGTTCTGTTCTTTGACGAAGCAGATGTTTTGTTTGCCCGAAGGACGGAGGTGCGGGATTCCCATGACAAATACAGCAATATGGAGGCAGCGTTTCTTCTTCAGAAGATGGAGGAATATGCCGGTGTGACGATCCTGGCTACCAATTACCTGCAGAATGTGGATGAAGCGTTCAAGCGGCGTCTGACTTACATGATTGATTTTCCGTTCCCGGACCGGGAGAGCCGGCGGAGGATATGGGAAAGGGTGATACCGGAGAAGCTGCCGCTTCTGAAGGATGCCGATCTGGATTTCCTGGCGGAACGGTTTGAACTGAGCGGAAGTCAGATTCGCAGCAGCCTTTTAAACGCGGCGTTTCTGGCGGCGGGCCAGGACAGCGAAGGCGTGGGGATGGAGCATATCCTGCGGGCTGTCCAGAAGGAACTGCGCAAGAGCGGCAGGCAGCTTACTCAGAGGGAACTGGGAGAATACGGGGCGCTTCTGGGATGAGCTTTTTCGGAAAATCTCCCGACGATGTCGGTTGTGATAGAAAAATAAGCGAATACGAAGGAGAAAGGAGGAAACCAGTCCTAATAATATATGAAAGGACTGGAAAAGGACATGGCGGAATATTTATCACCAGGAGTATATGTGGAGGAGATTGCTTCCGGCGACAAGCCGATTGAAGGAGTCGGTACCAGTACAGCCGGATTTATCGGCATGGCAGAGCGCGGCCCGGCAGGAGGCGTCCCGCAGCTGGTGACCAACTTTGCGGATTTTAGGAGAAAATACGGCGGATATCTGTCGGAGAATGAATTTGGAACTTACCGGTACCTGGCTTACGCGGTGGAGCATTTCTTCATTAATGGCGGAGGCCGGGCATTTGTCATGCGTGTGGTTCCGGCGGATGCCAAAAGCGCGGCCGGCAGCGTTCCGGCAGAATCCCCGGTATTGACGGTGGAGGCGGCCAATCCGGGTATGTGGGGCAACAGCTTAAATGTGGTGATTACCCCGGCCAGCAAGGCAAAGACTCAGGTCCTGGAGGTGTTAGAGGGCGGAAAGAAGTACCGTGTAAAGAATGGGGCCGGATTCTATGCCGGCGATGTGGCGGCATTTACCGTTAAGGACAGCATTACGTATCATAAGGTGGTCAGCAGCCGGGACAATGTCCTGGAACTGGATCCGGAACTTTCCGGCGACGCTGCGGATACGAATCTTGTGCCGGAGAAGATTTTATCTACCTGTGAGTTCAACCTGATGGCAAAGTATGACGATCAGGTGGAAATATATGAGAATCTGTCTTTCAATATTGAGGCGGCCAACTATGTGGAGAAGAAGACAGCGAAGTCCGCTCTGGCAGTCATTCGCTGCGCCGCGCAGCCGGAGGCGGGGAAGGCGCCGTTTACAGCTATCGCCGGAGACGGTGAGAAGGCGGTGGTTACAGTGACGCTGACAGGAGGTTCCAACGGTACGGTCGGTTCTGTGACCGCGGCGGATTTTATCGGGACCGATGGAGGCGCGGGAGCGAGAACCGGCATCCAGGCGTTTCTGGACAATGATGCTGTGTCTGTCATGGCGGTTCCGGGAGTGACGGACGCTAATGTGCAGCTGTCCCTGGTGGCTCATTGTGAGAATATGGCCAGCCGTTTCGCGGTGCTGGATGTGCCGAGGGAAGCGAAGAAGGTGGAGGACGTGATAGCCCACCGCGATCTGTTCGATTCCAGCTATGGCGCTCTGTACCATCCGTGGCTGACGGTATTTGATCCGCTGGATAAGAAAAATATCGCGATTCCGCCCAGCGGTTCGGTCATGGGTATTTATTCCAGAAGCGACAATACCCGCGGCGTCCATAAGGCTCCGGCCAATGAGCCGGTGCGTGCCTGCGTAGGTGTGGACTGCCCCTTTAACAAGGCGGAGCAGGATATCCTGAACCCGAAGGGCGTCAACCTGATTCGTTCCTTCCCGGGTATGGGCATACGGGTATGGGGCGCCAGAACGGTTTCCAGCGATCCATCCTGGAGATATGTCAATGTGCGCAGGCTGTTTATTTTCCTGGAGGAGTCCATCAGGCGCAATACCTCCTGGGTGGTATTTGAGCCCAATGACGAGACTCTGTGGAGCCGGGTGAAACGGACGCTGGAGGTATTTTTGACAGGATTGTGGCGGGGCGGTTCCCTGGCGGGAAGCGCGCCGGAAGAGGCGTTCTTTGTCAATATCGGGCAGGATACCATGTCTCAGGACGATATCGATAACGGCCGGCTGGTATGTGTGATTGGCGTGGCTCCGGTGAAGCCAGCGGAGTTCGTGATTTTCCGGATTTCACAGAAGACCGGAGACGCTCAGTAAAGGCTGGGAAGCAGAGCAGCGAAATATAGATTACGGAGAGAGGAGAAAAGGAAATGGCGGATTATCCTTTGGGAAGATTCAGATATACGGTAGAGATTGAGGGGATTCAGGTAGGCGGCTTTTCGGAAGTGACGGGTATTGACGCATCAGTTGATGTGATCGAATACCGTGAGGGCAATATGGTTCAGACTCCAATGAAGTTCCCCGGTCTGATCCGGTACGGCAATATTACGCTGAAGAAGGGTCTGATAGCCGGAGGCAAGGATTTGTATGACTGGATGATGTCCGGCGTGACCGGTTCATCTGAGGTGACGAGAAAGACGGTGACGGTAACCCTTTTGGGACCGGACGGGAGTTCGAAGGCATCCTGGCGGGCCATCAACGCGTGGGCGGTGAAATATACCGGGCCGGATTTCAGCGCCACGGCATCCGAGGTGGCGGTAGAAACGCTGGAGTTCACCCATGAGGGATTGACGAGAGAGAGTTAAGGAACGGCAGTCGGGCGGCGGCGCCGGCCGCTGCCTGACTGATGTTTGGGACCGCTATTCGATGGCCGTTCGGCGGCCATAGCCGTGAAACATGGCGAAAGAAACGAGAAAGCAAGGGGAGGTAACAGAAATGGCATTTCAGACGGAGTATAATTTTGTATTGCCGAGGGGCTATCTGGATCGGGACGGTATCCTGCATCGGGAAGGAACCATGCGGCTGGCCAATGCCGCGGATGAGATACTTCCCCTGAGGGATCCCCGGGTGCAGCAGAATCCGGGATATCTGACCATTATCCTGCTGGCCCGTGTGGTAACCAGGCTTGGCTCTCTTTCCGGGGTGGATACTCATGTGATCGAGAACCTGTTTACGATGGATCTGGCATATCTTCAGGATCTGTATCAAAGGATCAACACGATGGAAGCGCCGGTTTATAAAGCTGTCTGTCCCCACTGCGGGGAAGAGATTGAAGTTCCGGTAAATTTTATGGAAGCCGGTCCATTCTGACCTATCCGGCCGATAAACTGTACGAGGAGGCCGCGTTCATCGCGTATTATATGCACTGGAGCCATGACGATATCATGTCGATGAGCCATATGGACCGGCAGAGATGGTGCAGAGAGATTTCAAAGATCAACAGCAAGCTGAATGATGAGCCGAAGAATGTGTTCGAGCTATAACGCAATGTCAGGATTGCGGGAGCGCAGGGCGCGGAGCAATCCGTGCGTCATAGCGCAGAGCAATGGGGCGGCTGGCGAAAGCGCAGGAGTAGAAGACTGCTTCAATGGGGCGGTTAGCGAAAGCGCAGGGCTGTGAGGACGGCAGATGGGCAGGAAGGAGATGTCAGGGTGAATCAGGCACATGAGAAATATGTACCGGGATTTCGGTTTGCGGTACGGCTCGGCGGAAATTACGGCAGAGTCTGTTTTCTGCGGATTTCTGGCATCGAAAGAAGGATGGACTATGAAGAAATCTATGAAGGCGGAAACAATGACGCGCCCCATCTCGCGGCGGTACCCCATCGGAGCCATGTTCCCCTGATCCTTGAAAGGGGCATTGCGCCCCAGGGCAGCTGGGCGGCTCGGTTAAAGCCCGGAATGCGCCTGGGAACCTGGCTGGAGGTGGTGCTTCTGGACGAAGGCGGCCGCGAGACAGGGCAGACATTCCGTATTAGTGACGGAATCGTGACCAGGTGGGAGATTGCCGGATTTGATGCGATGAAAAGCGAGATTCTCATTGAGCGTCTGGAGATCATGCATGAGGGTATTCAGCCCTCGGGCGGTGCAGGAAGGACGGTAATCGGCTGAGCGATGGAGATGAGACTGACAGATCCGTACTTCGCGGAGAGAATCCGAAGGAAATATACCTCCGGTTTCCCTGAAGCCGGACGGCATTTTTATGATTATGCGGATGCCGCCATGATTTTCTATAGGGGCGGCTGGTTCGACAGGAGGGAAGGGGATTTCCGGGGCGGAATGCCGGGACATCCGGTTTTATCCGGACGGGAGCTGGCCCTGAAACTCATGCTGACGCTTCGGGTTCATGAGCAGTCCGGTCAGAGACTTTCCATAAATTGGAGCCTGATAAACCAGCTGATTCTGGGGCAGGTCCGGGGTATTTCTCAAGAGGTTCTGCGCAGGCTGGAAACGGAGATCAGGAGAAGCTGGGAAAAGACAGGAAAAAGGGCTGAAGAGAAAAATCGGGAGAAAGCCGAAGAGAAAAAACGGGAGAAAGTCGAAGGAAAAAATCAGGAGAAAGCCGAAGGGAAAGATTGGGAGAAAGCCGAAGGGAAAATCCGGGAAAGCGGCCGGCAGAGGGCTGAGAAAGCGGCCGAGGAGAGAAACCGCAAGGATAATACAGGGAAAACAGAGGAGCGCATCTGGGAGGAGATCGTAAGGAAAGCCGGGAAAGCTGGATATCCTGAGACGGAGGCAAATGAAAAACCGCCAGCTTACGCAGATATCCGCGGGGAATTGCGACGATCCGCTGTCATTGGTCCCGTCATATCCGGGTCTGTCATATCCAGGTCCGTCATATCCAGGTCCGTCATATCCAGAACCGCCATATTCAATGCGGATATATTTCGTTCCGGAGCGCCCGGTTCTGATCATTTCGTTTACAATATAAACGGAGCGGAATTACAGAACAGAAGGATTGAAAGTTCCGTTCCCGTAAATCCGAAAGCAGCGGAAAAGGATTCTGCGGAGCAGGAAGTCGTGGAAAAAGTTCCTGCAGAGCGGAAAGCAGCGTCATCTGAGGTTCAGACAATCACCACGGAGCTGATTCGACAGTTCAATATGGAATCCGGCCAGGGTCAGAGGTACATGCGGATGATACCGGGGAAGACCGGGTCGTCGGTTCTGTCAATATGGGCGAATCGCAGACGTCTGGGCAAAATTGAGGGGATGGCTGAGGCCGGTTTGCGTTTTTCTGAGCATAAGGCGGGGCGGGAAGATATTATCCTGTGGGAAAGGAAGGAAAAGGCAGGAAATCCTGTCGTTTTGTCTGAGTTGTCCGCAGCTGTTGATGTAATTCAGAAACGGACAGAATCCACAGAGGAAAAGTACCGTTATTATCGTCATGATCTGCGAAGGGATGAAGAGAGATATGAGAGATACCGCGCTTCTTTGATGGAGGAAAGACGCAGCCTGATTACGCAGGTCAGATTGCTGCTGGGCCGCAGAGAAGCGGAAAAGCTGCAAACATATTATAATGCCGAAGATCTATTTATATCGGATAGAAGGAATTGGACAGGCGGAATTGAGGTTCCCAATAACCGGTTGTCCATATTGGCGGATATCGGGCGATACAGCGGCGGGTATGCGCAGGAAACCGCAGCTGTTTATCTGTACCGTCAGATAATCGCCCGGATCGAAAACCATGGATTTGAGAAAGGCGCTGCTGCCCTGAGACAGACAGCAGCAGGGCCTGAGGCGCAAAGAGTCGGCGCAATCGGAAGCGGCCAGGCGGCCGTGTACAGACTGTGGAGATATATGGCGCTGCCGCAGCGCATAGAAGAGAAAAACCGCAGGCCGTCTCAAAGACTGCTGGGCGGGACGGCAAAACCGCGGCTGCGCATGAAGCAGCAAGGCTACCGACTGTATGGACAGCAGAACCGAAGGACGAGCATTTTGCCCGGTCAGGAAGAGTATCAAAATCACCACCTGTATGGACAGCAGGAGCGGAGGGCGGGCATTCTGCCTGACCGGACAGGGTATCAAATCGGCACGAGCTATCATACCATCGGCACGAGCCAGACCACTGGCATGAGCATACTATATGAACATGCAAGGCTGCTGACGGGGACGGAGACATTCCCCATGGGTCTGCGGAACCAGAAACATACTCCGAAAGAGAGCGTATACCCTGCAGCGAAAGCATTTTTCGCAGCTCTGAGGAACCAGGTATATACTCCGGAAGAGAGCATATACCCTGCAGCGAAAGCATTTTCCGCAGCTCTGAGGAACCAGGTATATACTCCGGAAGAGAACATATACCCTGCGGCGAAAGCATTTTCCGCAGCTCTGAGGAACCAGGTATATACTCCGGAAGAGAGCGTATACCCTGCGGTGGAGACATTTTCCATGGGTCCGCGGAACCAGGTATATACTCCGGAAGAGAGCGTATACCATGCGGTGGAGACATCTCCCATGGGCCTGCGGAACCAGGAAGGCTTCGGGACCGCAGAAGAGCGCTGGGAAACTGTCCGGAAGGAATACAGGCTGGGACAGTCCCGTCAGGAGCAGGAATTAAAGGAGACAAAAAGGCAGATCGAGACGATCAGCCGGAAGATAGAGCTGCAGGAGAAGCTGATGCGGGAACTCAAACGGGAGACGGAAAAGGGCAAACTCACGAAGAAGATGGATGTGGGCAGTCTGACCCGCCAGGTTATGAGACAGATGGAGGCTGAACTGCGGGTGGAGAAGATGCGCCGCGGACTATTGTAGCGGCAGTCAGGCTGAGGAACGGCATGAACCGGAAGGGAGAGGGGAAGCATGGGAATCAAGAAAGCGGAATTGGCTATTGAGGGCGGAGAGACCCTTCAGGTTATGTTCAATCCTGCGTCCTATAACCTTTCGTTTGCGGCATCCTACAGCGAAAAGCGGGTGATCGGTCTTGACGGTCCCATCGGGCAGTACATAGCGGGCGACAGTGAAACGCTGGAGATGACGCTGTATTTTGATACGTACCAGCCGCCGACGGTGGCGAATCCCGCTGAGGGCGGAACCGATGTGACCAGGATTACGCGAAAACTGGCGGCGCTGGTTCAGATCAAAGGTTCTCTTCACCGGCCGCCCAAGGTAACGTTTCGCTGGGGCGGGATCCATTTCTCAGGGGTGATCGTAAGCGTCAGACAGGCATATACGATGTTCCTGCCGGATGGGATGCCGGTGCGGGCGCGGGTGGATCTGACTTTTAAGTCCATTCTTGATGTGAAGCAGAGCCGGCATCAGTCACCGTTTGAATCCCCGGACCGGACGAAGCTGCGCACGGTGCATGAGGGCGATCAGCTGTGGAATTATGCCTGGGAGGAATATGGAGATATGGAACAGTGGAGGCTGATTGCGAAGGAAAATGGAATCATGAACCCACTGGATATTACACCGGGGCAGAAGATACGGATCCCGGCGCTGCAGGATGAAATCTGATGGAGGATATGGCGGATTATGGGAAATCTGATGAATGAACGCAGCCAGATGGATTCCCTTTATTCCCGGTACCAGGGGTTTCTGGTTCCGGCCGCAAGAATCCGCACCGGCGAATCCGGCCGTGATGTTACCGCCGGAGGCGCGGGTATCGGCAGCCTCACGGTTTCCCTGAGTCTGGATACTCCGGCCAGCGCGGTATTTTCCCTGGTAAATATCTATGATGCGGAGAGGCGTTCTTTTGCCGGCTCTGTCATGGATCAGCTGTATCTGGGGAATACCGTGCGGATTGAACTGGGATATGGCTCCAGTCTGGAGCGGGTTTTCAGCGGATTCATCTATTCGGTAAAAACTGAGTTTAGCGAGATGGCCTCGGTTACCGTTACGGCCCTGGATGTGCGGCGGGTCATGGATGCCGCGGTGCGCAAAGGGGTTGTGTGGAGATATACCACCTATTCTGATATATTCAAACAGGTGATGGAGCCTTACAGAAAGCTGTATTCCCGCATTGTGGCGGACAGTACGCCAGCTAAGGCTGTGGAGCTGATGATGCAGAATGAGAGCGATCTGGCGTTTGCCAGACGTCTTGCTGTAGAGGGGAACCGGGAATTTTTTGTCTATGATGATGTGGTGTATTTTCGGAGAAAAGCCAGGCGTTCCCCTGCGGTCACGCTGACCTGGGGAAAGGATCTGCTTTATTTCAGCCGGGAGTCCATCTATGCGGATGAAACGCTTACGGTCCTGGGCCTTCAGAAGGACAGCCGGGAAGCGGTGACGGCTCAGGCTTCCGTGAAAACGGAGTCTTCCATCCGGCAGGTAGCCGTGGGAGGATTGAACCGGATCGTTGCGTCCCCCACTTCGGATACCAGGGAAAAGGCGGGGGAAAAGGCGGCCCGGCTGGCCGAGGAGCTGAGACAGAAGAAACAGTCCGGCCAGGGAGCCTGCGCAGGCCTGCCCCAGCTGGTTCCTGGCAGACCAGTGGCGGTAGCAGGACTTCCCGGCCAGATCAACGGGACATATCAGATAAAAAGTGTGACCCACCAGTTTGACGGCACGGGATATGAGACCCGGTTTGAGATAGGAGGATTCGGCTGATGGGACTGTTTGAAGAATTCCTGCCGGAGCAGGATACCGGGGGAGCCAATATTTCCGGCGTGGCTGTGGGCATTGTGAAGGAGAACTGGGACAGCGCGCATCCGGGTATGGTGAAAGTAGAGATTACTTTGGGGGTATCCGGCCGAAATGTGACGGACTGGGCCAGGGTGGCGGTTCCCTATGCGGGGAAGGAATTTGGCATCTACTTTTTGCCGGAGATCGGTTCTCAGGTGCTGGTAGCGTTCCATATGGGGGACATCAACTGTCCTATCGTTATCGGCTGCCTCTGGAACCATGAGGATGCGGTCCCGCCGGGGACGGCCAATGAGCATAATTCGGTGAAGACTATCCGCACCAGGGGCGGAAGCCGGATCGTCATTACGGAAGAGGCAGGTAAGGAGACCATCACAGTGGAAACGCCCGGGAAACAAAAGGTCTGCTTAGACGACGGCGCGGGACGGATTTCCATGGGAGACGGGGAAGGAAAGAACGCGGTAACGGTGGATACGAAAAACGGCGGACTGGAATTTACCTGTGAAAAGAAAGCGGTCTTTAAGATCGCCGGGCAGGAGATGCTTGTTCTGGACGGAGGCGGCCGCAGAGCGGAGCTGAAGACCGGAAGCATTCACATCGACGGCAGCCAGGATGTAAATTTGAAGGGGCAGATATTGACAGCAGAGGGAGCGCAGGCGGAGTATAAGGGTCAGACGGTCCGGGTGGATTCCCAGACGACCCTGAATCTGAGGGGCGCGGCGGCGCTGAAAGCGGAAAGCAGCGGGATAGCTGAGGTAAGCGGGGCCATGGTGAAGCTGAACTGATCCGCGAAAGCGGGCATAAGCCGCCCTGAAAATATGCCGAAACAGCTGCGTCAGAAGGGAGACCTGGATCATGAGTTATGAGGGCAGCCCGGAAGCATTTCTGGGAAGAGGATGGCGTTTCCCGCCGAAGGTGGATTTTGCTACCGGTCGGGTGCGTACGATCAAGGAAGAAGGGAATATCGCGGAGGCGGTCCGCATCATATTGTTTACGCGGAAGGGCGAGCGGGTCATGCGGCCGGATTTCGGCTGCGGAATTCAGAAATATATGTTCATGACCATGGATTACGTGACGGTACGGGCCATGGAAAAGGAAATCGAGGATGCGCTGACCATGTGGGAGCCGCGGATCATGGATCCGGAGGCCAGGGTCAGTCTGGACCGGCTTTCGGAAGGGCTGGTGGAGATTCATGTCAGCTATGTGGTCCGCAGCACCAATAACCCGTACAATCTGGTGTTCCCGTATTATATTCAGGAAGGAATTTAAAGGCGGTACTGGGTTTTATTCGGAAATGAAGGGAGGCGGTATCTATGGAACCGGACAGAATAATGCTGGAAGAGCAGATTCGGAAGCTGGCTGCGGTCTATGCGCCGGAGTGGCGGTTTGATGAACAGTCCCCGGATGTGGCGACGGCTCTGGCCCTGATCTGGGCGAATATGTTTGAAGGCACCCTTTCCCGATATGACCGCCTTGCCATGAAGAATAAACTTGCCTTTTTCAATACGATAGATACCCGGCTGCGCCCGTCGGTTCCGGCGGAAGGCTATGTTACCTTCGGCCTGACCGGAAGCGATATGGGCGGGCAGGAAGCGCCCCAGGGGACCGCTGTGCTTGCGGGAACGGACGGGGAGGAGCAGGATATCGTCTTTGAGACGATGGACGACGTCTATGTGACGCCGGTCACTCTGGAGGAACTGATTCTGACAGACGGGAGACAGGATACGATCCAGATGCTCTATTTGCGGGAAGGGCCGGAGGAGACCAGAGTTTTCCCCTTCTGCCTGTTCCATTCGGATAAGGAAAATCTTCAGGAGCATGTATTCCTGCTGGGAGCAGGCGATGTGCTGGCGGTGAAGCCCCCGGCGAAGGTGTTTTTGCATATGGAGATGGATGGAGGTATTCCCGGCTGGTTTTTGGACGAGGATTCCGTGGTCATGGAATATTGGGCGGAACAAACTTCGCAGGGCGAGAAAATGCCTTGCTGTTTTGTGCCCTTTCATTCCCGCAGGATAGAAGGGGAAAGCCTGGCTCTTGAAATAGCAGAGGGTCAGCCGGTACCGGCCCGGACGGAACGTGACGGCCAGGAGGGTTATCTCATACGGTGCCGTCTGATTGGATCCCGTCAGGAGGAGAAAATGGCTGCCGCCGGGGAGCGTACATGGCAGGATTCCTGTATGGCCGGGGAGGTGTCGGTTTCCTCCGAGGCTTCGGATTTTCTGCCGGATGCGGTGCAGACCGGGGAAGGCGAGGCGGCGCTTCAGGACATTCTGGTGTTTGGCGAACGGCCGTCGCCTTTCGGGGAGTTTTATGTCGCTTGCGACCAGGCATTGAGCAAAGGCGGAGCTGCGGTTCGGATGGAGTTTACGCTGGATTACGCTAAGATACCGGCGGATGCGCCGCCTGTTCGGGAGCACAACTGGAAGCTGATCATGAAACGGTCGGATTTTCTGCCGGATGCGGAGTATGATATCACCATCGGGCAGGTTGTGTGGGAATATTATAATGGAAATGGCTGGGGGCGGCTGTTTGCGGATGGCCGGTACAGCCGGGTATTCAGCCGCGAGGATTGCCGGACCGGCCAGCAGGTGCGGCTGGAATTTGTCTGTCCGCGGGATGCGGCCCCGTATCCGGCAGGACCGGTGCAGGCCAGGTGCCTGCGGGCCAGGATCCTCAAGATGGAAAATCTGTTTAAGATGAACGGCAGTTACATCGTACCTGTGATAAATGATCTGCGGTTCTCCTATTCCTATGGAAAAGAGAAGGAACCGCCTCTGTTTCTGGATACGTATAATAACCGTACATGGAGAAAGCTTTCCCCTGTTCCGCCTGCGGAGACAGCCCGCCGCCGGTCCGATGTCCGCCGGCCCCTGTTTGCAGGTGTCGGAGGGGATGAGAGGAGTCTGTATATGCGCTTTTCCGGGCCGTTTCTTAGGGGACCGGTGAAGATTCTGTTTGCGATGGAGGAGAACATCACAGGACAGCTGCCCCGTCTGGAATATGAGTATTACGGAAAGGACGGGTTCCGTCCGCTGGTACCTGTAGACGGAACCGGGCAGATGCACACAAGCGGGATCCTTACGTTTCTGGGACGGGTGGATTTTACCAGGACGACGCTGTGGGGCTGCGAGGGCTACTGGCTGCGGATCACGGATGTGGACGGCGGTTACCGAAACCGGCCTGATGAAGCCAAAAGCCCGAGGGTCAGCGGCATATACATGAACGCGGTGCGGGTGAGAGCGGTCCGGACCATGCCGGAGGAGTTTTTCCGAATCGAACCTCAGGAGAAGAATAAGGTCTGCCGCCTGCTTCACGGGAATGTCCAGAACCTGGAGGTGTGGATAGACGAGAGCGGAGCGCTGACCAGGAAGCAGATGGAGGGAATGGAAAAGGAAGAGCTTTCGGAGAGCGGCGGACGGAACCGGAGGGAGTTTCGGCAGGAACGGGATGCCGAAGGAAAGCTTACGGCGTTCTGGGTGCGCTGGACGGAACGGGAGAATTTCTACTTTTCCGGGCCGGCGGACCGGCATTATACGGTGGATCGGAATCTGGGAACGGTAACATTTTCCGATGGAATCCATGGAGCGATCCCGCCGTCGGGGGCGGGGCAGACCATCCGCGTTTCCTACACTGCAGGCGGCGGGGAGAGCGGAAATCTGCCTGCCGGAAACTTAAACCAGATGATGCGGACGGTGGGTTTCATAAATCAGGTGACGAATCCGCAGATCACCAGCGGAGGAAGCGGACAGGAGAATCTGCAGGAAGCGGTGGCCCGCCGGGCTGCGCGGCTGCGGCATGGCGGCCGTGCGGTGACGGCCAGCGATTATGAGACGCTGGCCATGGAGGCTTCCCGTTCGGTCCTTCGGGTAAAATGTTTTTCCAACTATTCGGAGGATGGGCGTCCCCGTCCCGGCTCTGTGACCCTGGTGCTTCTGCAGAAGGATTTTCTGGCCGGCGGACTGTATTTTGAACGGGTGAAGCAGGAGGTGCTGCGGTACATTACGCCGCTCCTTCCGGCCCCGATGGCAGCGCCGGGACGTTTCGCGGTGGCGGAACCGGTATTTTTCCGGCTGCGATGCCGCATCGATATCGTGGTAGGGGATCCCAATGACGTGTTTGAGGTGCGCCGGCAGGTGCTTGAGCGGATTGAGGAATTTCTTGACCCCGTAAAGGGTAATTTCAATAAAAAAGGCTGGGAGATCGGTCAGATTCCCAATGAGGTGCAGATCGCCAACGCGGTTCGGAATACGCCGGGACTTCTGTTCTTACGCAGACTGCGGATGACGGCGTACAGGAAGTGCAGCCGCGGATGGGTGGAAGCAGAAAAAGATTTTGTCATGAAAACCCTGTTCGGCGTGGCCCTGAACGGGGAGCATGAGCTGACATTTGAAATATCATAGCTTACGCATCTTTCCGCGAAACGTAAAGGCTGGGAGGACTGCGGCAGAGAAAGGAGGCGCGGCATGCTGCCGACGATGGTTCTGGATGATGAACGGTTTGAGGATATCCTGGAAAAAGCCAGGCAGATGATTCCCAAGTATACTCCTTTCTGGACGAATTATAATTATCACGATCCGGGAATCACCCTGCTGGAACTTATGGCCTGGATGAAGGAGAACCAGCAGTTTTACATGGATCAGATCGGGCCAGAACATATCCGGCAGTATCTGGCGCTTCTTGGGGAACGTCAGAGGCATATCACGCCGGCCTCCACATTGATTACGGTAAACCAGCCGAAAAAGGCGGAGAATATCCCGAAGGGAAGCCGCTTCTGGGCCTCTGAGATTCCCTTTGAGACTACAAAATTCCGTTATCTGGAACAGAGCCGTATCGTGAGGTTATGTACGGAGGAAGCGGAAACAGCCGTAGGAAGCAGCCGCATCCATATTCCGGTTTTTGGAGCGGAGCCGAAGGCGGGAGCTGCCTTTTTGGTAGGATTTTCAGCGCCTCTCAGGAAGGGGCAGATACATGAACTGTATTTTCTCCTGTTTCACGGTTATCCGGTCAGGAGAAATCCCATCGGAAGTCAGACGGATTTTGTGCCGCTTGTGACTCTGACAGCGGAGTATTACCATGGCGGCGGCTTCCGCCCGGTGGAGTGGTGGGAAGACGGGACACATCAGCTTTTGGAGGACGGTTTTATCAGTCTGAAACTTCAGGAGGATATGGAGGCGGATGACAGCGGAAAATACTGGCTGCGGTTTACGCTCACGGAAGGGGAGTATGACGTTCCGCCGGTGCTGGAGAGGATTTCCATGCTCAAACTGGCTGCGCGGCAGACGTTTACGCTGAGTGAAAGCCACCGCTTCTCCTGGCGGGAAGGGGAATGCGCGGCGGTTGAGACAGATACCTATCTGGGGAGGATCGGGGCGTATGAGGTTTATCTGGACCGGGGAAATGGACTGGAACCATTTCACGGGGATATAGAGAAAAAAGAGGAAGACGGAAAGACGCGCTTTGTGGTACAGATGCCCGGTAAGGGGAAAGCGTCGCCGGCGAGGGAATCAGAATCGCCGGAGGAAGCGGGACCGGCGAAGGAATCCGAGGCGACGGAAGGAGCGTCGCCGGAATTTGACGGCCTTCTTCTCTGTTATGACAAAGATATGGGGGACAGACGGTTTCTGGGCATCGGAGACGGTTTTCCGGGGCTGGAAGCGGAATTGGAGATTTCGGACCTTTGTGCGGACGGTCTGGAGATCCTGGTAGAGACGGGGCCGGACAGCGGCGTGTTTGAGGTATGGGAGCAGACGGAGGATTTCAGCGGAAACGGGCCGGATGACCGCTGCTATATCTGTGACGAGGAGAGGAATCTTCTGGCCTTTGGGGACGGAGTCAGAGGCAGAATCCCCCATGGACGGATTCTGATGGCTGCCGGACATACCAGTCTGGGAGCCAGAGGCAATGTAAAGTCCGGAACCATCCGGAGACTGGAGGCGAATCATCCGTTTACCAATATCATGAACCTGGAGGCGGCCAGGGGAGGAAGGAACCGGGAAACCCTGGAGGAATGCAGGGTGCGCGCCAACCGTAACCTTGAGAGGACCGAACGGGCGGTGACCTGCGGCGACTATGAGGAATTGATCCGAAGGACGCCGGGCCTTATGATCGATAAGGTGCGGGCGATTCCTGCGTTTCTGCGGAACGATTCCGCACCCGGCATGACGGACGCCTGCCGCCGCATCGCGGATGAGAATCTGGTGACGCTGGTGGTGAGGCCTTATGGAGAGAATCCGAGGCCCGTCTGCGGGGACGCCTATATCCAGAACATCAGCAGGATGCTGGAAACGCGCAGGCTGATCGGGACCCGGTTCCGCATCGTGCCGCCGCAGTATATCAGCATTACCGTGTTTATTGAGGTGGAGACGGAGTCCGGCTCCCGGCAGGTGCGGCAGGAGCTGGCTGAAATCCTTTCCCGGTTTTTTGATGGACGGGACAATGATTTCGGAAGGGTGATCTCTTACGGAGGCCTGTATGGTGAGATTGACGGGATGGAGCATGTGGCTATGGTAAGGACTCTGAACCTGGACGCGCAGGGCGATCAGGCCCGAAAGAGCCCCAACGGGGATATCCTGCTTCCGGCGGATGGATTGGCATATCTGGGAGAGTGGGACTGTCTGGTCTTACCTGCGGGATAGGGGGAATGACCGGTGAAACAGAGAAAAAAATATTTTATTGTCAACAAGCAGGCAGATTTTATGAAGGGCCGGATGGAGGGAATCCAGGCCGCGGACGGGGTTCTCAGGCTGTCGAAGGGTATGAATCGAGGAGTATATTATTCTCCTGTGTTTGACAGCGGAGAACGGCAGACGGTCTGGAACCGGCTGCAGATTATGGGAAACTTCGGAATCGGAACGGGAGCGTATCTGTCCGTATACGCGGCGGACGAGCGGATGATCGCCGCCGGCGCAAAGCAGGCGGCAGCGCAGGGGCAAAGTGCCGCCGGCGTGGGATATGCGGCCGCCCGGAACCGAGGCGCCGGGAAATCAGAGCGCAGATCTGCGGCCGAAGAAGACGGCGGCGATGCCGGCTGGAAGGATGTGGACACCCTTCTGGAGGACAAATCCGTCGCCAGGGAGACGCTGGATGCGCTTTTCGGGCCTTATCTTCAGGCGGAGTTTGCTGCTCCGGAAGATGTTCTTCTTCATCGGGTGCAGGGCAGATATCTCTGGTTCAGACTGGAGATAGAGGGCCGTCCCCGCCGGAGACCGGAGGTGCGGGGCATAAAGATTGGATTTCCGAAAGACACCTGGCTTCGGTATCTGCCGGAACTTTACCAGGAGGACAGGGACAGCGCTTCATTTCTGGAGCGGTATCTGGGGATATTCCAGTCCCTGTATGAGGATCTGTCAGACCGGATCGGCGATGTGCCGCTGCACCTGAATCCGAGGACGGCGGAACTTAACTATCTGGAATGGATGTCGGAATGGCTGGCAATCGAGAACAGAGGGCTGTGGAACGAGGAACAGCTCCGTTATCTGGCTGCCAACGCGGCATCGCTGTATCGTGTCCGCGGTACGGTGCGCTATCTGAAAGAACTGTTCCGGCTCTACACGGGCCGGGAGCCCTATATCGAGGAACAGCCCCTGGATGGCGGACCCGTAGGTGTGACCGTACTGCTTGATATGACAGAGCTTGAGGACGGTCCGGATAATACCCACAGCGCTGCCCTGCAGAGGATTGCGGAGATGGCGGTTCCGGCAGGTGTGACCTGCAGGATTGTGGTTTTGAAACCAGGCATTCTCCTGGGACAGCATTCCTATCTGGGCATCAACAGTGTTCTGGAAGGACGTCAGACGGCGCAGATGGACGGCGCGGGCAGGATACCGTTCGTCATAGGTCCGTAACATAGGAAGAAAGGACTGAACTACCGATGAAGAATCTGAAATACTATCCATTTGAAAGAAACCGGTATTTTTACGGAAAGCTGCTGACTGCGGATGATTTCCAGGCGGAACAGCAGTACATGAATAACAAGCGCCGTATGGGAAACCGTTTCCTGCATGGCTGCGGCGTGGTCTGCGGTCTGAATGTGGAGAAGGCGGACGGGGAATCCGTTGCCCTGGAATCCGGCGTCGCCCTGGATTTTGCGGGCAGGGAGATTGTGGTCGATCAGCCGGTCAAGAAACGTCTCGCCTCCATTGAAGGTTACGATGAGGAAAAGGCCGCGGCGGGCCTGCTTTACCTGTGCATTGAGTATACGGAGGAAAACCGAAATCCGGTGCGGGATGCTTCCGGTACCGGAACGGAATACGGAAAGATCGGGGAGACCTTCCGGCTTTATCTGACAGACCGTGAGCCGGAGGGCTGCGTACCGGGGAATGGGCTCTGTTACGAAGAAAAGAAAACTGTGTTCTGGCAGGATGGAGTCCGGGTCAGCCAGATCCTTCCCAGGTATGTCCGGCGAGGTGATGAACTGACGCTTACGGTGGATGTGGAAAACATAAGCCAGAAGCAGCCAATCCGTTTCACTTATGAACTGGAACTGGAGGGACTGAGCTGTGGCAATAAGACGGTGCTGGAGGTTTCCTTTGATGAGAACCTGTATGAGAGGAAGCGCCATTACGAAATCCCATATACGCTGACGGCGAAAGGAAGCCAGGATCGCAGAGGACGGGTCAGGCTGCGCCCGGGCAGTATAAAGACAGGCTGGCGGAGCGCCAGCAGCGGAAGCCGGACGGAGGGCAGCGAAGATAACTGTCCGGCCGCGGCAGGAATGGACGTGCCTATGGCAGGCAGGAACATCGGCACGGTGGACATTGTGGACGGCGATATTGGCAGGACGCTGCGGGCGGATTTCCACAATGGGGCCATGGAAGATATGATTCGGGATACCTACCGCCAGAGCATCTATCTTGCGGCGATCCGTCTGACCCGCAGCGGCACGGCTGCAGTCATCGAAGAGGTTGAGCAGGTGCCCTTTGGCCAGTATGTAGACAGTGGAATGATGTTTTCCCTGATGAACCGTGTCCTTGACTGGCGGGTGGACCGCCTGGAGCAGCAGGTAAAACCGCTGATACAGGAGAAAAAGGAAGAGGCCTCCTGCCCTGAAGAGGACGGCCGGCAGGCGCAGCCTCCCAAAGCGGCATCTGGCACGGTCGTCTTCGACCTGGAATCCGGCTGCGTCGCTGGCAGAAGATTTTTCTCAGATGAGATCGTCCATGGACTTGGACCAGGGAAGGTGCGGGTCATGCTGGGAGAGGAATACGAGTCTGAAGGGGACGATTACATCCTGTACGGCGCAGGAGATATTTTTGATGATGAATCCGGCCCCTTGAGGGCGCGGCTGGCTGCGCGGGTGGATATTGCCCGGGGTACGCTGGTCATCGGGGTAAAGCTGCGTGAGCCGGTATTCGGCGGACAGCTTCGCGTACACTGGCTGGCATTGCAGGATGAGAATGAGGATGAGAATGCCCAGGAGGAAGAGCCCAGGCTGTTTTTGCGGCCGGATACGGCTTACCTGAATCCTGGGGAAAGCTGCTATTTTGAGCCTGTGACATACGGAATGTCGGACAGCAGGGTGCGCTTTGCCGCAAAAGGCGGCGGTACGGCGGATGCCGCAGGCAGATATACGGCGCCGGAGATTCCCGGGGTCTATGAGGTAGAGGCGGAAAGCGCGGCATACCCCGGACTGAAGGCGTCAGCCTTCGTAGTAGTGAGGGAACCGGAGGACCGGTGAGATGATCATTGAAACGATTTCGCAGAGATACAGAGTGGTCCGCAGGCCCGCCTGCGACAGCCGGATAGAAGCCTATATCTGTGTCCGGGAAGGATGTCCCCCGGAGCAGATGTATCTTCTGCTGGGGCTTACGGGTACGGGTCTTCCAAAAGGGCTGAACGCGTATTTTCTGAAGCTGGCGGAAGGCGGCGAAAGAGACGGCGGTCCGGAATGTTTTACGAGGAACGGCTGCCTGTGGCTGGTGTTTCCTTACCGGGATGAACTGAGCCTTTCAGAGAAGGCGGAGAAGGACCTGCCTCTGAGGGAACGGCTGGAGATCGGCAGGAGTCTGATGGAGCAGATGGTGAGGGAACGTTTTCCGGCGTATCTGCTGTATGAGGCGCTCCGTCCGGACAATGTGGCGGTATCCGATGTGCCGGAGGTTTTCTTTAATTTCCTCCTGACGGAGCCGGATGAGTATGAATGCTGCGGCCTGCTTCAGGTGCAGCGCAGGCTGGCCGGCTGCCTGGCGCTTTTGTTTACGCCGGAACTGGAAGAAGGGCTGGTTCCGGAACTGGAAGATTTCATTCGGGAACTTGCGGAAGAGGAAGAAGAGGGATATTTCGCGATTTACCGCCGTTACCTTAAGCTGTACAACCGGATGAAAGATCTGCTGGCTGCGGGAGAACTCAGAAAAAAGCCCCTTGTCCTGCGGATATGGAAAAAGATACGCGGCAGCTTTACATATTTAAAAAAGGTTCTTGCCGTGGCGGTGGTGGCTGCTCTTGCGGCAGTGCTGGTCTGGCTGATTCGGAATCCGAAGCAGGCCGACGAGGGGCATATTCCGTTTATCCGGATCGGTACCCTGGGAATCCGGCAGGAGGAAAGGGAAAACTCTGCCGAAGGTATCCGGATATCCGCGGTGGAAACTTCGGAAGAGGCGGAAGAAGGGCGGCAGGCCGGCGCGGGAGAATAGATGAAAGAACTTGGAAACAGGGAGAATGGGCAGATGAGTTTCAGGCAGAGTTTTTGGGGATTGCTGAAAAAAAACCTGGGGCGTGAAACCGTAGATACGGTATCCGGAGATATAAAGGAAGAAATCGATGAGATCGTGCGCCCCAACCCGGAATCGATCAGAGATTATGTGCCGGCAGGACAGTTTCTGGTGGCGAAGATCCTGCTGTTTCTGGGGCCGGTGGCGGTGCTGGCGCTTCTGTGCCTGTTCGTGCGGTTCGGTTTCCCGTGGATTCGTTCCCATTTTCTGACAGAAGATATCGTGGTGAATTCTCCGGAAATGTACCGCTATACCGGTAAGGTTCGTCTTTTGGCTTCCGAGGACGGACCGGTGATCTTTACGGGCAGGCTTGAGGACGGAAGGATCGAGGGAAACGGTTTTCTTTATGATTATGATGGAAATCTGATTTACCGGGGAAATTTTGACTCGGAAATGTATGCCGGTTATGGAGAACTCTACGCTCCGGAAGGGCAGCTTATCTATAAAGGAAATTTCGAACACAACCAGTATCAGGGTACGGGCTCTCTCTACGAGGAGGACGGAACCCTAAGATATGAAGGCGGATTCTCGGCAGGAAAATACGAGGGCGAGGGCCGGCTTTACGAAGAAGGTCGGCTGGTTTATGAGGGGAATTTCTCCGATGGAGAACGATCCGGTGCCGGAAAAGCCTATGATAAAAAGGGAACGGTTATTTTCGATGGAACATGGAAAAGCGATGTACCTGTTGAAGGGTTTGCCCTTCAGACGGATGAAGCCGGAAATGTGATCTACAGCGGAGGACAGAAGAACGGCGTTTCCGAGGGGGAAGGCAGGGAATTTGACTCCGGAACCGGTACGCTGATTTATGAGGGAAGCTTCGCAGGCGGCGAACGCAGCGGCAAGGGGAAACAATATGACCGCAATTCCGGGCAATTGGTGTACGAAGGCAGTTTTTCGGACGGAACTTACAGCGGCAGCGGAAAGCTGTACGACAGGGACAATGGCGTTCTGATCTACGAAGGCGGCTTTGCCGGCGGAAGGTATGAAGGGGAGGGAAAACAGTGGGATCCCCTGACCCGGCAGCTGGTTTACGAAGGGGAATTTTCCCGCGGAAGGTATGACGGGAAAGGGAGCCAGTACGATGCAGAGACAGGGCTTATCCTCTATCAGGGGAACTTTGCCGCAGGAAAGTATGACGGCAAGGGCGAGCAGTTCGACCTGGGAACCGGCAATCTGATCTATGAAGGCGGTTTTGCCGGCGGAAAGTATCAGGGAGACGGAAAGCTGTATGATGCTGCGACGGGCCTGCTGCTCTATGAGGGACAGCTGAAGGAGGACCTGTACGACGGCACAGGTACCCTTTACGATGTCTCAGGCGGCCGCGCAGCGGGGAAGGAAAGCCAGGAGTCAAAGGAAGACAGAGAGAAGCGCCGTATCTACGAGGGCGGGTGGAAAAAAGGAAAACGGCAGGGAAACGGAAAAGCCTACCGGCTTGGCAGCCTGGAGTACAGCGGCGGCTACGAGGACGACCTTTATTCTGGTCAGGGTGTGCTTTATGACCCGGCGACAAAACGGATCCTTTATGAAGGCGCTTTCCGTCTGGGACTTTACGATGGAACGGGCAAGCGCTATAACGAAAAGGGCGAATTGGTCTATGAAGGGGAGTTTCAGCTGGGTGAGCCTCATGGGAATGGCGTAACCTATGATGGTGCCAGCGGCGTCGTCCTGGAAGAGGGAGTATATCGGAACGGCGTTCTGGAGACTCCAAAACGAAAGCTGGACGAGGCCAGGGCAGAGCTAAACGGGGACGAGGCTGAATCCGCCGGCGGGCAGGAAACCGCCGGGGCGGATATATCTGCCGGTCCGGGGGCTTTTGCCGGGGCGGATATGTCTGCCGGTCCGGGGGCTGCCGCGGAGACGAACGCGGCTGAGGAATCAAGCGTGGCTGCCGGGCCGGAGTCTTGATAACATGCGGAAAGGGAAGGTGCTGACATGCAGCATACAGCAATCGCGGAGGTCGGAAATATTCTGGTAAAAAGGCTTCGCGCCCACCTGACCCCGGAGGTGCTTGCGGATCCGAATCAGATCGGTCTGTGCAGTCCGGAGGAAAGGGGCGATCTTATCCTTGGAATCTATCTCTATGACATCCGGGAAAGCGACGAGCTTCGGAGGACGTCCATGGTCACGGTAGATGCATCCAGACAGAGGTACCCGTCCATCTGCCTGAACCTGTACTATATGGTCACGGCATATTCGAAGGGCGATCTTAAATTCAGGGCTGAGGAAGAGCAGAAGATCCTGGGGAAGGTAGTCCAGGTATTTGCCAGTTATCCGTCGTTGGATGAACTGGCCGGGGATCAGAGTACGGATGTGGAACCGGTCGTGCCGGCAATCGTTATGCAGAATCTGCCGCTGGAGGATAAGCTGCGCATCTGGACGGTGCCCAACGCCGCCTATCGCACATCTCTGTTTTATAAGATCGGTCCTGTGGAGATTGAGTCCGAACGGTTCAGGGAAACCAGAAGAGTGACGGATGCGGAATTCACGCTGGAGAACAGGCGGGTTTGACGGACGCGGAATTCACGCGGAGAGCAGGCGGTTTTGAGGGGCACGGAATTTATGCGGAAAGCAGGCGGGTTTGAAAGGCACGGATTCAGGGTCTGCCGTATCCTCCCGCGCAGAGATAATGAAGAGACAGATGAGGAAAGATCATGGCAGAGAAGATTATGCTGCGGGTTTCGGCGGCAGTTCTTTTGATTGACGATTTTACAGACAGGATCATAATGTCGCCGGCAGTGCGCGTAACCGGTCCGGGCGGCATAAAACCAATCCGGAAAGCGGACGGATTTTATGTATTCACCAACCTTGCGGGCAGTTCCGTCCGTCTGACGGCGGAGGGGCCGGGTTATGGCCGTGTTGAGAGGACGGCTGACCTGAACGCGCCGGAGAAGGGAGTTTCGCTTGTATGGCTGCGGCTGTGTCCGGACCGCACTTATGCGGTTCCGAAAGATGCTGTGGGTGTAAACGCCGTTCTTTCACCGGGAATGACGCTTGCTATCTTCCGGGAAGAAAGTGAGTATTTTCGGCTGGCGGAGGATTATGAGAAGGGAAGCAGGCAGATCCGTCTGTATGGAAGACCGCGGCTTCATCTGGAAGGCAAGACCTGCTGCATAATGGCAAAGGGAAAGCAGGACAGCCTTAGCCTGGTTCAGCTGGGAGGGCTTGCGGATACCGAATCAGGCGTGTACACGCTTACGCAGCCGTCAGATTTGTCTTATAAAATGTCAGAGGCCCGGCTTTATCCGGAGGCAGCTGTCAGCGAAACGGCTGATCTGCCTGCGGAGACGCAGACACATTTTCTTCTTTTGAGGGGAAATGGCGAGGAAGAGGCGGAGTATACCTGCATCATTATGCAGAAAGACAGGCTGACAGGCAGAAAGGTCATGCTGCGGAAGGGGACGGGGAATCTGCTGGACTGCCGCCGGCTGGCGGAAACTTAAGAGGAAGAGAGGGAATCGGCCTTGGCATTGGGAGTTTGTATGGGGGCGACATGCGTCTGTACGTTTGGGACAACGCCGTCCGTACTTGTCGTTACGCCGGAAAAGCGTGTGGTGATTGGAGCGGCGCCCATGGCGAATATCATGGATTACATTCCACTAAAGAATATCATGCCCTTTGGACTCTGTACATCAATGGCGAATCCAGAGGTGGCGTCGGCGACAGCGGCAGCCATGGGAGTGCTGACGCCGGTCCCGTGCCTTCCGGTATTGGCAGCGCCCTGGACGCCGGGCGTGCCGAATGTGCTGGTGGGAGGAGCTCCGGCCATTGACAACACCTGCAGGCTGTTCTGCGCATGGGCTGGAATCATCCAGATCACAAGCCCGGGGAATACGGGAGTGCTGGTATAATTATGGTTTCAAGAAGATACTTGATGAAAAGAATCGCGTCTTTCCTGCCCTCGTGCCGGCCAATCTGTGCCTGACCGAGGGCGTCATAATACAAATCTTTATTCTTGGCGATCTTTGCTTCCAGAGAAATATATTTTTTTACAAAAAGGCGTTTCTAATAAAAGAAGCGTTGTCAGAAAGGTGATATAGACGTAAAAAATTGTGTTTTCGCTCAATCAAATTATTGCCTCGTTGGAGGCCTGTGTGTATAATATAGAGTAGTGCGTGTCCACTTATTCGGTATGGAAGGAGAACGATATGGGCGTAAGCTATAAGAAACTTTGGAAACTCCTGATTGATAGAGATATGAAAAAGAAAGATCTTGCTGCTGCTGCGAATATCAGCACATACACGGTCAACAAGCTGAACCGGGGCGAAAATGTAAATACCGACACGCTGGTAAGTATCTGCAAAGTGCTTGGCTGTACGTTCGACGATATTATGGAACTTCTTCCTGATGAGCAGCCAGAGCATTCGGATGAAGGCCACAAAGAGTAAAAGGAGATTCGCTCATGGCAAGACTTGAGGATATAACGGTTGGAAGCCACTTGACGGGCATTGCCGGAAATGAACCTGTCAGCGTCGTGGCAGTCCAATGGTACGGCACAAACGTCATAGAGATTACATACAAAAACAGCATGGGTGTTCCCGGAACGCAGTTATTATATCGGGAAGATGAAGAAACTATCCATGTCAAAGATAATCACCTTCCGTGGAGTTTTGACGCGAACGGTAATCAAATGCGCCTTGCTTCGGAGGCATACAGGATTGGCCTTGCGCATTTATTTGACCCTTACCTCGCCGTACATACCTCATCTGTGGAGCCGCTGCCTCATCAGATTTCAGCGGTTTATCAGGAAATGCTTCCCCGCCTTCCGCTGCGATTCGTTTTGGCGGATGACCCCGGTGCTGGTAAAACAATTATGACCGGCTTGTTTATCAAAGAACTGATAGCCCGTGGTTCTCTGAAGCGATGCCTGATCGTTTCACCCGGCAGCCTTGTGGAGCAATGGCAGGATGAACTGTTCCAGAAGTTCCATCTGCATTTTGAAATCCTGACGAACGACAGGATTGAATCTGCTGCAACCGGCAATGTGTTCAACGAGGTGGATTTGTGTATCTGCCGTCTGGATAAGCTGGCCCGGAACGATGACATTCAGGAGAAGCTCAAAGTCTCGGAATGGGATTTGATTGTCTGCGACGAAGCACACAAGATGTCTGCGACTGTCTGGGGCGGCGAGGTGAAATATACACGAAGGTTCCAACTGGGCAGGCTGCTTTCCAACATTACGAAGAACTTTTTGCTTCTGACCGCTACTCCTCATAATGGAAAGGAAGAAGATTTTCATCTGTTCCTTTCTTTGGTTGACCCTGACCGTTTCGAGGGGACGCATGGGAACTCGCAGCAGGCGATAGATGTCAGTGACGTGATGCGCCGTCTGGTGAAAGAGGAACTTTTGAAATTTGACGGCACTCCGCTTTTCCCGGAACGGATTGCTTATACAGTGAATTACGACCTCTCCGACATGGAAGCAAAGCTCTATGCGGCCGTGACAGATTATGTGCAGGAAGAATTTAACCGGGCGGATAAACTGAACAATGACCGGAAAACGACGGTTGGTTTTGCTCTGACGATTTTGCAGCGGCGTCTTGCTTCCTCGCCGGAAGCGATTTATCAGTCACTCCGCAGACGGCGGGAACGTCTGGAACACCGACTGGCAGAAGAACGCCTCGGAAAAAGAGCTGCGGATGTGACAACTGACTTTGATGATTTTGATGACGATGACCTCCCGCCCGATGAGCAGGAGGAAATGGAAGAAAAAGTCGTAGACCATGCCTCTGCCGCAGCAACCATCGCGGAGCTGGAAGCCGAAATCAAAACTTTGAAGCGTCTGGAGCAGATGGCAAATCAGGTTCGCACCAGCGGTATCGACCGCAAATGGGAAGAACTGTCCCGGCTGTTGCAAGACAATGACATGATGTTTGGTGCCGATGGTCAGCGTGAGAAGCTCATCATCTTTACTGAGCATAGAGATACACTGAATTATCTGACCAATAAGATTCGCTCTCTGCTTGGGAGTGAAGAAGCTGTGATTACCATTCATGGCGGTATGCTCCGTGATGAACGCAGAAAGGCAGAACAGCTTTTCAAGCAGGATATTGGAGTTCGTGTCCTGATTGCAACAGATGCCGCTGGCGAAGGTATCAACCTGCAAAGGGCGCATTTGATGATAAACTATGACTTGCCGTGGAATCCGAACCGATTGGAACAGCGTTTTGGGCGTATTCATCGTATCGGTCAGACGGAAGTTTGCCATCTCTGGAATCTTGTCGCCTCTGAAACGCGGGAAGGATTTGTGTTCCAATGCCTGTTCCAAAAGCTGGAGGAAGAACGACAGGCACTCGGCGGCAAGGTGTTTGATATACTCGGCAAGATGACATTTGATAACCGCTCTTTGCGGGAGTTGCTGATTGAGGCAGTCCGGTACGGAAATGACCCGAAAGTAAAAGCCCGTCTGAATGAAGTGGTGGATAACACCATCAACCGGGATGAGTTTGAGAAACTTATTGAAGAAAACGCATTGACCGACGATGTGATGGATGTCCATACGGTCATGGCCATCAAGGAAGATATGGAGCGCATGGAGGCTCACAAACTCCAGCCCCATTTTATCGAAGCATTTTTTGTGGAAGCGTTCCAGTCGGTCGGTGGAAAAATCCGTCGCCGGGAGAAAGGCCGGTATGAAATCACTTCCGTTCCCTATGCTGTGAGGAACCGTGATACACAAATAGGCTATGGGGAGCCAGTGCTGAACCGATATGAAAGAGTCTGCTTTGATAAAGAGTTCTGCA
>CANQRW010000042.1 GCA_947626365.1 uncultured Lachnospiraceae bacterium | reverse complement strand
AAGATTCACCAGAGACTGCAGGCAACCATCATCTACGTAACACACGATCAGACCGAGGCTATGACCCTGGGTACCAGAATCGTTGTTATGAAGGACGGCGTTGTTCAGCAGGTGGATACTCCTCAGAATCTGTATGACAAACCCTGCAACAAGTTCGTTGCCGGATTCATCGGCGCTCCGCAGATGAACATGGTTGACGCTAAGGTTGCCAAGGCCGGAAGCGATATTACCCTGAGCTTCGGCGGCAACACCATCACCCTTCCGGAAGAGAAGGCAAAAGCTCTGGAAGCTAAGGGCTATGTCGGCAAGACCGTTACCATGGGTATCCGTCCTGAGGATCTGCATGATGATGACTGGTGGCTGGAGAAGTCCGCGAAGAGCGTTATCACCGCAACCGTTCGTGTATACGAGCTGCTTGGTTCCGTTGTTAACCTGTACTTCGATATCGAGGACTCCAACTTCACCGCTACAGTGAATCCGAAGACTCCCGCAAGAGTTGGAAGCACCGTTAAGGTTGCTCTGGATCTGAGCAAGCTGCACATCTTCGATAAGGACACCGAGATGGTGATCGTTAACTAGTTTGTGATTGAGATTTGGAAAGCGTGCCGCACGGCACGCTTTCTTTTTGTGTCATATCTGCTTGCATTTTTCTGCTGTTTGCTATAAGATAGAATATGGGTATTTTTGTAGCCCGCCATGCGGGACCCATCAGATAAGAAAAGGAGAGTGTGCCATGATTTCGAATCAGATACTTCAAAGTACCCTGGACGGGTTGAAAGGAATCACGAGAATTGATTTGTGCATCTGCGATACGGAAGGCAAAACTTTAGCCACTACCTTCGCTGAGGCGGAGGAGGATGAGAGCGCTATCCTTGCTTTTGCGGACTCTCCGGCAGACAGTCAGGTGATTCAGGGCTTTCAGTTTTTCAAGGTTTTTGACGAGCATCAGTTAGAATATATTCTGCTGGCCAAGGGCGGCAGCGATGACGTATATATGGTAGGGAAACTGGCGGCATTTCAGATTCAGAATCTGCTGGTAGCATATAAGGAGCGCTTTGATAAGGACAACTTTATTAAGAACCTTCTGCTGGATAATCTTCTTCTGGTGGATATCTATAACAGGGCCAAAAAGCTTCACATCGAGACCAGCGTAAAGCGTGTAGTATATATCATTGAGACCAAGAATGAGAAGGACAATAACGCCCTGGAGACGGTGCGGACCCTCTTTGCCAGCAGGACCAGAGATTTCATTACGGCTGTGGATGAGAAGAACATTATTCTGGTCCGGGAAGTGAAAGCGACGGAGACCTATGAGGATCTGGAGAAGACGGCCAATGTGATCCTTGATATGCTGAATACGGAGGCCATGACCAAAGTTCATGTGGCTTTCGGCACGGTGGTGGGAGAGATTAAGGAAGTGTCCCGCTCTTATAAGGAAGCCAAGATGGCACTGGATGTGGGCAAGATCTTCTACAGCGATAAGAATGTCATCGCTTACAACAAGCTGGGAATCGGCCGTTTGATCTATCAGCTGCCCATTCCTCTGTGCCGCATGTTTATCAAGGAGATTTTCGAGGGCAAGTCACCGGATGAGTTTGATGATGAGACTCTGGCTACCATCAATAAGTTCTTTGAGAACAGCCTGAATGTATCTGAGACCTCCCGGCAGCTGTATATTCACAGAAATACGCTGGTCTATCGTCTGGACAAGCTGCAGAAGGGAACCGGGCTGGATCTGAGAGTGTTTGAGGATGCCATCACATTCAAGATCGCCCTTATGGTGGTCAAATATATGAAATATATGGAAAATTCTGATTTCTAAAGAGGACAGACATGATAGAGATTTCTAATGTATCCAAGGCATATGAGGAGGGCAACCGTGCCCTCCGCAATGTCAATATTACCATAGAGGATGGAGAATTTGTCTTCATCATGGGGCCCAACGGTTCCGGCAAGACTACGATTTTCAAGCTGCTTCTGAAGGAAGTGGAGGCCACCTCCGGAAGGATCGTGGTCAACGATATGAATCTGGGCAAGATGCCCAGAAGGTATGTCCCCAAGTACCGAAGAAGGCTGGGCGTCGTCTTTCAGGACTTCCGTCTTCTGAAGGACAGGAATGTCTATGAGAATGTGGCCTTCGCTCAGAGAGTAGTAGGCGCTTCCACCAGAAGGATTAAGGAGTCTGTGCCTGAGATGCTTCAGATGGTAGGGCTTTCCGCCAAGTATAAAATGTATCCCAAGCAGCTGTCCGGAGGCGAACAGCAGCGTGTGGCCATAGCCCGCGCGCTGATCAACCGGCCTGAGGTGCTTCTGGCCGACGAGCCTACCGGTAATCTGGACAGCCGTAATGCCATGGAGATCATGAGGCTCCTTGAGGATATCAATGAGATGGGCACTACGGTCGTAGTGATCACGCACAGCCAGGAGATCGTGGAGAAGATGGGCAAGCGCGTCATCCGCATGGAGCGTGGCTGCGTGGTGAGCGATGAGATTGAGGGCAGGCCGACGGCATATGAGGAGCAGATAACTTATGATGAACCGCCGGCGTATGAGGAGCAGGTAACCTACGCTGAATCAGGGGTATATGAGGAGCAGGTAGCCTATGCTGAATCGGAGGTATATGAGGAGCAGGTAACCTATGCCGAACCGGCAGTATATGAAGAGCCGGCGGCGGAAGACGAACAGACAGAATATGACGAACAGATGACAGAGGACGGCGATACATATGAGAATTAGTACATTCTGGTACTGTGTAAAGCAGGGCGTGAAAAATATATGCAGGAATGTCTGGTTTTCTCTGGCATCCATTGCCACGATTTCCGCGTGTATTTTTTTGTTCTGCATGTTTTTCAGTATTATGGTAAATGTTCAGCACGTGGTGCAGATTGCGGAGACCACCGTAGGCATCACCGTGTTTTTTGATGAGAGCCTGACAGAAGGACAGATTCAGGCTATCGGGGAAGAGATCGGCAGGCGGCCGGAAGTGGCGAAAATGGAGTTCACTTCCGAGGAAGCGGCCTGGGAGATCATGAAGGAAGATTATTTTGAGGGCCTTGAGGAGCTGGCGGAAGGGTTCGAGGAGGACAATCCCATGGCAGGCTCTTCCTCCTATCAGATTTTCCTTAACGATATCTCTCTTCAAAGCCAGTTTGTGGCTTATCTGGAGAACCTGCCGGGCGTAAGGCGTGTGAATTATTCCAACAGCGCGGCAGCCGGCCTGACCAGCTTCAATACGGTTGTGGGCCTTTTGTCCGTAGTTATTATCGGCGTGCTGCTGGCGGTGTCTGTGTTCCTGATCAGCAATACCATCAACGTTGCCGCGGCTTTCCGCAGGAACGAGAACCAGATCATGCGCTATATCGGCGCTACTGACGGCATGATCCGGGCTCCTTTTGTGGTAGAAGGTGTGATCATTGGAATCCTGGGAGCGGTTATTCCCCTGTGTTTCATGTTTTATCTGTACCATCAGGTGATTATCTATATGCAGGTTCGTTTCCAGATTCTGTCGGGAATCTTTCAATTCCTGCCGCTGGAAACTATCTTCCCATATATGGCGGTGACAGCCATGCTGCTGGGCCTGGGTATCGGATTTTTTGCCAGCTTCTTCACTATCAGGAAGCATCTGAAAGTATAAAGAGATCATGCGCTATATCGTTTTGACTTGCAGAGAGACCGTCGCAGGCGGTCTTTCTGTATAAACCGAAAGGTAATGGGAATATTTATCTAATAAGCGCAGTGATCATGAACCGGAGTACGTGAATTGGATCCGGGGCGTGAGAGGAGTCTGATTATGGATAACAGGGAAGCGAAGAATAAATTCTGGAAGGGCGTCCTGGTGGGCGCTCTGGTTATGGCGTTTGTGGGGCTTGTGATCGTGGGCCTGTCAGCCGGTATTTTCATTATCGGCAGGGCGGTTATCGATAATCAGGCCCGCATGGAGCAGGAGGCGGCCCAAAGCGGACAGAAGGAGGCCCGGAGCGGGCAGGAGGAACAGGACAGCGCCGGGGACGACGATGAGATGACGGAAGAGGATTTCCGGCGGATCAATTCCAAAATGGAATACATTCAGGGAATTGTGGATAAATATTTTCTGTTTGACGAGGAGCCGGAGGATGTGGAGGACGGAATCTACATCGGCATGATGTATGGTCTCAACGATCCGTATGCCGCCTATTATGATGAGGATGATTTTAAAGCCTTCCAGGAAGATACCCAGGGGGAATATTGCGGCATCGGCGCCATGGTTCAGCAGAATATCCTTACGGGACTGGTGACGGTGACTAAGGTGTTTCAGGGAGCGCCTGCCTATGAGGCCGGCATGCTTCCCGGGGATATTCTTTATAAGGTAGACGGCGAGAATATTGCCGGCAAGGAGCTGGACCTTCTGATCAGCGAAAATATCCGGGGAGAGGAAGGAACCTATGTGACGATCACGGTAGTCCGGGGTGAGGAAGGAAAAGAGGTCGATTTAAAGATCGAGAGGCGGCAGGTGGAGGTTCCCACAGTAGAGCATGAGATGCTGGAGGACAAGGTGGGTTATATCTCTGTTCTGCAGTTTGACAGCGTGACGGCGAAGCAGTTTATCGAGGCTGAGGAGGACCTGGAGAAGCAGGGAATGGAGAAGCTGGTCATAGACCTGCGGGATAATCCCGGCGGCGTTCTGGACACGGCTGTGGAGATGCTGGCTTACGTTCTTCCGGAAGATAAGCTGGGCGGCATGCTGATCTACACGGAGGACAAGAACGGAAAAGGAGACCGGTACTACTGTAAGGATGGCCAGACCATCATGGAAAGCGATTCCGGCTACGTTCTGCCTCAGTATCCCATGGAGGACAATCACGAGATAACGGTTCCCATGGCGGTGCTGGTCAACGGCAATTCCGCCAGCGCGTCGGAGCTGTTCACCGGAGCCCTTCAGGATTATGAATCGGCTATCGTGGTGGGAACTCAGACCTTCGGCAAAGGCATTGTCCAGAATCTGATTCCTCTGGGAGACGGAACGGCGATCAAACTGACCACTTCCAGGTACTTTATTCCCAGCGGCGTCTGCATCCACGAGACGGGCGTGACGCCGGATGTAGTGGTAGAACTGGATGAGGAGCTGAAGAATAAAGCGGTAATTGAGCATGAGGAGGATAATCAGCTGACCGCGGCCCTGGAGGCGTTAAAGTAAAGCGGACTCCGAAGGCAGAATACGGAACAGATTCAAAATAAGGAACAGAGTCAGAACAGAATCAACGCTGATTCAGAACCGAATGAATCCCTCCGGCGTCAGAACAGAAAGCGCGCCAGAGGGATTTTTTTGCCTATCAGTGAGATCCCGCAGGCGATGGCAGCGATGAGGCAGCTTTCCAGAAGATTGAGGAGCCATCCGTTCCATGGGTTCAGCGGCGTGAGAATCCGGGTATCCAGCAGAGTGAACAGAATCATGTGCAGATAGAAGATTCCCAGGGTGGCGGCGCCGACGGTTTTGGAAAAAAGCCTGAGGGCAGGAATGGAATTTACCGGGATAAGACAGGCGGTCAGAAACATGCCGCAGGCAAGGAGCATGGTGGAAATCCAGTAATAGCCGCTGACAATGTGGGTGTCCCGCCACAAAAAAGTCCCGCTCTGAAGATATTTGATCAGGACCATGCCGGTCAGCCCTGCCGCCATCATGGCGACGGGAACCAGGATCCGGGCGGAAAGGAAGGGAGATTTTCGGCTGTCGTCCGTCCCTTGGGTTTGAGAGGAGGTTTTTACAAGGAATCGGTCCCTCTGCTCCGTCAGTTCAGCACCCAGAAGAAAATAGAGCACATAGTTGGAATAGAGGTTGTTGACGGGGTTGATCTGTCCCATAGTCGTTATGTTCCAGACGGAACGGCCTGCCCACTGAGACAGAAGGGTGACCGCAAACTGGCCGTCGTTGAGCAGCTGATTGAAGAAGAACAGAACAGCCATCAGATAAAGGGTCGCGGGTCGGCTGTGTTCCCGGCACAGGCGCAGTATGGGGGCCAGCAGCAGGACTACGATCAGGGCTTCCATGAACCAGAGGTGTCCCGTGGGGATACCGTCAATGCTCGTAAATGTCAGCATATAAGATAAAAACGCCCGCAGGGAGCCTCCGGCGCCCGCTCCCAGATGGATACCGTAAAACAGCAGGTAGATCCCGCGCCACGCCGCCAGGACCGCGTAGGTCCGGATGATCCTCAGAATGTGGTGTTTCATTTGAAAGGGCCGCTGAAAGAATACGGCTCCCGACGCGAGAAAAAAGCAGGGGACGGCGGCGTTGCAGGCCAGCATCCAGAGGTTGTCCGCGAAACTGTCAGGATTCAGCCGCAGGTTATGGAAGAAGACCACCAGGATGATGGAGACGCCCTTCAGAAGATCCAGGGACAGATTCCTGGCGGACGGTTGTTTCGGCGGGTTTGTCATGACGGTACCTCCTGTTAAGATTCGCGTGGGGTGAAACTATCAGGTATTTTACTATGCTTTGTGGCTGATTTCAAGATTTTTGCAAAATATCAGGGAAGTTACTTTTCATTTCGCTTAAAAATTGGTAGAATAAAGGACAGAGGCGGGCGGGTGCCTGTCCTGACAAATTGATAGAAAAGGAGTGTTGAATCATGGCAAACAGAATCGTATTGAATGAGATTTCCTATCATGGAGCGGGAGCGATCAGGGAAATCCCGGCGGAAGTGAAGGTGAGAGGGTTTCAGAAGGCTTTTGTCTGCTCCGACCCGGATCTGATCAAGTTTAACGTTACGAAGAAAGTAACCGATGTACTGGATGAAGCAGGGCTGGTTTACGAGATTTATTCCAATATTAAACCCAATCCCACCATTGAGAACGTGCAGACCGGCGTGGCGGCTTTCAAGGCGTCCGGCGCGGATTACATCATTGCCATCGGCGGCGGCTCCTCTATGGATACGGCTAAGGCTATCGGCATCATCATCACCAACCCGGAGTTCGCGGATGTGAGAAGTTTGGAGGGCGTTGCCCCCACCAAAAATCCCTGCGTCCCCATCATCGCGGTTCCCACCACTGCCGGAACGGCTGCCGAGGTAACGATTAACTACGTAATTACTGATGTGGAGAAGAAGAGAAAATTCGTCTGCGTGGACACCCACGATATCCCGGTTATCGCCGTGATCGATCCGGACATGATGAGCTCCATGCCTAAGGGGCTGACGGCGGCCACCGGTATGGACGCCCTGACCCACGCCATCGAGGGATATATTACCAAGGCTGCATGGGAGATGACCGATATGTTCCATCTGAAGGCAATCGAGATCATTGCCAAAAATCTGCGGGGCGCTGTGAACAATACTCCGGAGGGCCGCGATGGCATGGCTCTGGGCCAGTACATCGCCGGTATGGGATTTTCCAACGTAGGTCTGGGAATCGTCCATTCCATGGCTCATTCTCTGGGCGCCGTCTATGATACGCCTCACGGCGTGGCCAATGCCATTCTGCTTCCGTCCATCATGGCTTACAACGCTCCCTGCACCGGAGAGAAGTACAGAGAGATTGCCAGGGCCATGGGCGTGGAAGGCGTGGACGATATGACTCAGGAAGAGTACCGGAAGGCGGCTGTGGACGCAGTCCAGCAGCTGTCCATCGACGTGGGTATTCCTAAAGATCTGAAGGAGATCGTGAAGGAGGAGGATATCCAGTTCCTGGCTGAGTCCGCCTACGCGGATGCCTGCCGCCCCGGCAATCCCAGAGATACTTCGGTAGAGGAGATTGCAGAGCTTTACAGGGCCCTGATGTAATCCCGGGCCGGATTTTACGCATTATAACCTGTAAACTGCAGCCTATGATGTGCATTACAACCTATAACCTATAACATGCAAATGGAGTCACGGATTATTTCTGTGGCTCCATTTTTAGTATAAAGCATGAAATATTGTTCTTTTTTTCATTCAATGCGATGAATCGTTAAATTGTCTGAAACAAGTATTGACACGGGGGGGTATGGGTTTATAATTGCCATATCTTGGAATGAGGCGCCTTTGCCCGGGAATGTGAGTCTCGGTTCCGGAAATTAAGAGGAAAAGGAGAAGAAAAGTATGAAAAAAGCACAGAGGGTAAGAAAATATCTTGCTGTATTATTGTGCGCGGCACTGATGCTCACATCCATACCGGTAACGGCGTTAGCGGAAATTCTGGACGAGTCTGATGGATGGAAAGTGAAAGAGCTGACGATAACGCCTGAGGATAAGGATGGAACAACAATCAAAGTCGGCGAAACCAAGGTGTTTACAGTTACTCCAACATTAACGAAGGCTTCACCATCGGAAGCGACGCCCAGTGTTGCGAAAGCAAGTGCAGCTGATGCGATAATGGCAGATTTTGGTGACGGTGATGTCAAGTATGAGGGAACGGGAAAAGTTACGATTAGCTATTCTACTACTATTGTAATGGATGGGAATGGCAGCCCTGATTGCGGAGATAATCAGTTTACTGTCACAGGTGTTGAAGCTGGTAGCGGAAAGTTGGTTGTAACTACCAATGGGGAAACGAAGGCAGAACTGGGAATTACAATTTGTGAACTGGAGGCTTTAACGTTTGACCCGTCTCCTGTGGAGATTAAAAACGGTGAATCTCGTGTAGTTGCGATTAAGCTGGAGGTCCAACCTGATGTTGCGCCGGAAGACAAGGAGCAAGTTTGGAATGAGTTCTGGGTTAATGGAGCGTGGAAAATCAGCGATGAGGAGACGAAAAGTCCGTTAGCGGAGGATATATCCAATGGAGTTGCGTCCTGGACATGGAAGGCAGGAAAAGGGGATGATCCGGAGAACTTTACAGGTTATATCAGGATTGACGGAAAGGGAGAGGGAGAAACAACACTCCATATCGAATGTGACGGTAAGGGTGCTCCGCTTCCGATTGTTGTAACTCCGTCTGAAGAGCCGCCGGAAGAGCCGCTTGTCAGCGAGATAAAGATTGATCCATCGGAAGCAACGATTGATATGAACAGCGAAGATCCTACGGCGACAATTACAGTTACTCCAACGTTTGTAAAAAAAGCGGAGACGGATAGAGAGAAGCGGGAACAGCTGATGGATTTCAGAGACAAGTATTTATCGTTTGAATCGATTGAATTAGACAGAAATATCGCTGAGATTACAGGCAAACCTCTGGATCCTGCTGCGGGCGCGGTCAAACTGATAGTCACCGGCAGGATGGGCGGCGAGACAACGCTGACTGTGTCGGATAAGAGCAACGGATTTGCCGCAAAGTCTTGCAAGATTACGGTGATATCTCCAGAGGAGACGGTGATTGCACCTGCCCCGGGTGATACAAAGGTTGCTCCGGCTGTTAGTGACAAATTAGATATCCTGGCCGGAGACGAAGAGAGTTTGATTGATGCCGCTTCAGAAATTGGGGATGCGTTGGCGGAAAATCCGATTATCGATAACCTTGATGCAGGACTCGAAAACTATCTGAAGGAACAGGTAGAAGGAAAAGACATCGATACGGTGAAGATCACACCAAAAGTAACGATTGACAATCTGGAAGCGAGTGTAACAGAGGATAAGAAACTGGTCGTAACGAAGATTGATCTTGATATGGATATTAAAGTTGATGTTTATGGCCAGAAGGCTCCGAAGGAGTTGGGAGAAGAATTAAGGAAGGATATTTTGGACAAAGGCTACAGCATTCCCATGACGGTGTCCCTGCCTGGCGCAGAGGCCCGCGGAGGTAATAACCGTGCGGAGTGGACACATTATTCCGATAATAACAGAACCAGTACAGACAATTCCGTTTTCGTTGGCGGCAGAACGACCACGATCTACGATGATGAGGATGCTGCATCTTCTTTCACAACGGTAACGGTAAAATCCTTCAGCCCATTCTCCATTGTCTTTAAGATGGATAATGGCGGCGGCGGTTCCTCCAGCGGCGGTTCTTCCAGCAGCGGTTCCTCCGGCAGTTCTTCCGTGGGAACGACCACGGTGGACAGCCATAAAGGCCATGTGAACTCTGTAACCGGTATCATCACCGGAAACGGTGCAGGTTACAGCAGCTGGGTTGCCGAGACGCCTGCTGCAGGTCAGACGGAAAGCCGCTGGAAACTCCAGTACGCGGACGGCACATTTGCGGCCGGAACCTATGTAACCGACGCCCAGGGCCAGATTGTAAAGGATGCCGCGGGCAATCCGGTCGAGCAGCCTGCATGGGAACTGATCAACGGAGCTTGGTATGCGTTTGGCGTTGACAGTTATGCGAAATCCGGAATGATATTTGATCCATTCTATAACGGATGGTTCTATATTGATATCAATACGGGAATGAAGACCGGCTGGCAGCAGATCAATGGAGTGTGGTATTATTTCAATCCGGTTTCCGATGGCAAGAAGGGTATCATGTATGTGGATACGGTCACGCCGGACGGCTATCATGTCAATGCCGACGGAAGCTGGGATGGCCAGCCTAAGGCACAGTAAGTATCTGGGAAAGATATCTGGGAATACAGAAAAAACGATTCCGTGAGGGTGTCCCCAAAGTCGTCATTTCAAATGACTTTGGGGACACCCCTCTTGTATTACGTCAGTATGCAAACAAAGCGCCAGTGACGCTTTGTTTGTCTTGCGGATGGTATAAAGATTTTGCGGTATTGTAGATTCTGGCAAAAAATGCTAAGATTAGTGTATGCTGCCGGGACAGTTGGCAGAACTGGTTTGGCAAAAGAGGAAGGAGAAAACGATATGTCGATGATCATGGAATTTGTCGTTCAGCTTGACCGCGAACATATTTCCCGTATGGAGACGGATGCGGAGAAGATCACCATGCTTCCCTTTACCGGGCATGTGGAATCAGAACTGTTCACAGGCCGGATTTTGCCGGGCGGCGTGGATGTACAGATCACCAATGCCGCAGGAATCCGCCATATGTGCGCCAGGTATATGTTTGAGGGAACGGACCGCGAAGGGAACCATTGCCACCTTTTTGTGGACAATAACGGATACTTTGAGCCAAACCATGAGCCTGCGCCGTTTTGTACCTATCCTGTGTTTTACACGGACAGCAGAGCGCTAGGGGAGTATCTTCACCAGCGGCGGTTTCGGGCGGAAGGCCACGGGACGGCAGAAGGGGTGAATATCCGGATATTTGACGTGGCGGATGAGTAACCGGTGGACCGGTACGCCGTTTTTCCAGGGGGCGGCATCATTATGTTAAATAAAAGGACAGATAAATCGGATTGTGAGATGAAAGAGCAATGAGAAAAGTAATTGGCATTATGCCGCTTTATGACGATGAAAAGGAAAGCTACTGGATGCTGCCGGGATATATGAAAATGCTGGAGGCAGAAAACGCGATACCTTTGATGCTTCCTCTGACGTCGAAAACCGAGGAGTTAGAGTATTTTCTTGAGATATGCGGCGGATTTCTGATGACCGGCGGACATGATGTGTCTCCGTCCGTTTACCATGCCGAAAGGAAACCGTGGTGCGGTCCATGCTGCGAGCTGCGGGATGAAATGGAGCGATATATTTTGGAGAATGCCGTAGAGATGGATAAATCTGTTCTGGGCATCTGCCGGGGCATCCAGTTTATGAATTCCTGCTATGGCGGAACTTTGTACCAGGATTTGGCTATCGAGCATAGCAGCCGCATCAACCATCATATGGAACCGCCGTATGACAGGGCAGTACATCAGGTCACCATCCAAAAGGACACGCCGCTTTATCATATTTTGGGCAGGGAACAGGTAGGAGTAAACAGTTATCACCACCAGGCGGTCAGAAAGCTGTCGCCCGACTTTCGGGAGATGGCGTTTTCTGAAGACGGCTTGATTGAAGGCATCTATATGCCGTCCCATAAGTTTATCGTGGGCGTTCAATGGCATCCTGAATTTTCCTATGAAGTTGACGAAAACAGCAGGAAGCTGGTAAATGCGTTCGTGAATTCGATTTGACAGCTTTTGGTTGTCAAGGGGCTGCTGTCAGGGGGGCTGCTGCGAAATGGCAGTGAATTGTTTAAAAGTTCACTGTAATTCTGCGGCAGCCCCCCTGGCAGTACGTCGGTATGCAAACAAAACGTCTGCTTCCGTGGCGATGATTAGGCGTCTGTTTCTATGGAGACGGTTAAACGTCCGCCTCTATGGCGATCCGGATCAGGTTTGCGGTGCAAAACTGCAGGTCCGCCAGGCTGAGGGCATATCCGTCAAGCTCTTTTCCGGTCGTTACCGCTTCCACGATGTCGTCCACATTTTTCTGACAGCCGGGCATCTGGACGTCGTTGCCGGCGAAGACGCAGCCGGTGGAGGCCGAGATGGGATAGATGACCTGGCCGTTTCCTGTCAGGCCGGCTGATGCTGGGAAGTAAACCAGTCTGTCATGATGAATCCGCCGAATCCCCACTCGTCCCGAGCCACGGCCTGAAGAAGATCATAGCAGTTGGCCGTATGAACGCCGTTGAGAAGGTTGTACGAGGTCATGACGGACAGCGGCCGGGACTCCTTTATGGCGATTTCAAAGCCTTTCAGGTAGATTTCCCGGATGGCCCGCTCGCTGATGTGGGAGTTGGTGAAATACCGGTTGTCCTCCTGGTTGTTGGCGGCAAAGTGCTTGATGGTGGTGCCTTTGCCGGGATGGGACTGGACGCCCAGGGTGATAGCGGCCGCGGCCTTTCCGCTGACCAGGGGATCTTCGGAGTAATACTCGAAATTCCGTCCGCACAGGGGGTTCCGGTGAATATTCAGCGCCGGAGCCAGCCACAGATCCACGCCGAACTCGGTCATCTCTTCCCCAACCATGGCTCCGATCTGCCTCAGCAAATCCATGTTCCAGCTTTGGGCCAGTGACCAGCCGATGGGGATGGCAGTACAGTATTGGTAGTAGGTGTTGGAATTTTCCTCTGTATATTTGGGGTCAAAGGGTTCCGTGATATCTCCCAGGACGGAGCCGCCCGGAAGCAGGCTGCCCTCCTTGTCCGTCTTAAAGACAGGCTGAAGCCGCAGGCCGGCGGGGCCGTCCGCCAGGATCAGGTTTTTGATTCCACGGGACTCCTTGACGACGGAGCTGGTGTCTCCGGCGGCTCCGGGAACGGTGTAGGAGGCGTTGCCCACCAGGGAACCGCCTTCGGCCCGGAGCGTACCTACGCACAGCTGGGCCATTTCTTCCACGGAAAGCTGGGATACCAGCTCTTCCACGGTACAGCGGCCGGCTTTCACATCATCGGTTGTGAGAACATCTGATTTATCTGTGGTATAAGGCCGGCGCGTTTTCTGATAGGAGGGGCGGTTGGTTTCAATGGAAGCGGCGTCGATCCGGATGCGTGGGACGGAGTTGTCCGCTTCGTCAGTTTCGGAGGTTGGTTTAAGGGCCGTTTCGGCAGCTGCATCCTGTGCCGTTTCGGATTTTGTTCCGTGGGACGCCGGGAAAGACGTTCCGGGTGCTGGGGCCGCGATCTCGCTGACCGGATCCGGGTCGGCGAAAAGGTTCTTCAGAATTTCTGTCTTAACCGTCGCATTCAGGGTCAGGATGGCCACAGCCTGGGTATTTCGGGAACTGCTGCCCGCGCGGATCACGTAATCGCCTGCTTCCAGAACCCAGGCGGCGCAGGCTTCGCAGTAGGAGGCCATGTCCCTGACCGGGAAGGAAATTTCCAGAGTTTCTTCCTGGCCGGGGGCCAGAAGTCCGGTTTTGGCGAAGCCGGCCAGCTCCTGGTAAGGCTTGGGCAGCTTGCCGGCAGGGGCGGAATAATAGACCTGGACGACCTCTTTTCCGGGAAACCGGCCGGTGTTGGTCACGGAAACTGTAACCTTAACCTGCCCGTTTTCTGCGGTTACAGCGCATGGGTTAATCTGAAATTCGGTGTAGGACATTCCGTATCCGAAGGGATACAGAGTCTCTGTGCCGAAGGTATCAAAATACCGGTAGCCTACATAGATCCCTTCCGTATAATATTCATCATTGACGTTTCCGTCATTGTGGCTGAAGGTTTCGGAGGAAGGATAATCGCCGTACCTTTTGGCCCAGGTATCGGTCAGCTTGCCGGAGGGGTTTACTTTGCCCAGCAGGACGTCGGCCAGAACTTCTCCGCCGATGTTGCCCAGCTGGCCCATAAGGAGCAGGGCGCTGATGCCGGGAATGGTTTTCAGCTGGGACAGGTCGATAAGCCCGCCGATGTTCAGCACAACGATCACGTTATCATAGGACTGGCCCAGAAGCTCCAGTTGAGTTCTCTCTTCCTCATAAAGCTGATAGTCACCGGCCTTGTCGAAACGGTCGGCGCCTTCTCCGGCGGTGCGGGAGATCACGTAGACGGCCGTATCCGTTTCGGAACCGGCAATATCGGAGCCGGTGATTTCTTCAGGTGCGATGACCTGGAAGGGATGGGAAAAGGTAACCAGGAATTCGGTGATTCCCTGTTCCCTCGCATATCGGGGAATCCACTCCAGGTAATCTCTGCGGGCCTGGGCGTATCTGGCGTCCTGCCGGTTCAGCCACGTTTTGGTGGAAATCTGGAATCCGGCATTCTCCAGGCCCTGTTCCATGTTCACATCGCTGCGGGTATTGACGTCGCCGGAGCCGCTGCCGCCCCGGATCGTCTGGCGGGCGCCGCTGCCGTAGAGGGCCAGCCTGCAGGGGCCGGTCAGGGGCAGGGTTCCGTCATTTTCCAGCAGGACGACGCATTCTCCGGCCAGAGAGCGGGAGAGTGCCATATGATCCAGTTCCCTTTGGGTGATCTCAGGGCTTGAGGCCGCGAATATTTTTGGCATGGTAATCACTCCTTTTCAAGTATGATTCAGATAGGGTGATACCCCGCGAAGCGGGGCATCAAGGTTTCGATGGCAGATTTGAGGCAGGTATTATATTAGTTGCCCCGACAAATGAGCCTGCGGGACTCATGTTATAAGCGGTCTGCCGCCTTCCGAACCGCCGCCTTCCGAACTGCCGCTGTAAAGATGGCTCTTTCGATACTGCAGCGGCGTAATCTGATATATTTTTTTGAAGGCGTTGATCAGGCTTCTGTCGTCATGAAAACCGCAGTCCAGGGCGATGTCGCTGATCCGCCGGTCTGTGTGAAGCAGCTCCTGCTTGGCCTGGTAGGTCCGATAGGCCGTCAGATGCTCCACAAAGGTAATGCCGGTACACTGTTTAAAGTAACGGGAGAAATACTGGGGCGTGAAGAAAAATTTCCGGGCAATCTCGGCCTGTGTGAGCGGCTCCCGGTAATGATCCTCCACATACTGAAGGATTTCTTTTAATGCCTGTACCTGCTCGTGCTGCCGGATACTGGCAACGTCGGTTCTGTTTACGGTTCCCTCCTGGAACAGGTAGTAGAGCAGCTGAAGCAGCAGCCCCCGCATATACAGGTGTTCATAGGGCGCATGCTCGGGTTCCCGGCCGTAGTCGGAAAAACGGAGCATGATATCGCGAACCTCGGGACGGGCCTGCGGTTTGTCGTTGGTGAACCAGAAATCCCGGTATTCCGGAAAATTCTCCTCAATAAACCGGTTGTGTATGAGAAGGGCGATGGTGCGCGTTTCTTCCGGAGGCGTAGTATCGCCCTTCGGAATCAGAATGTGGTGGACGCTTTCACAGTTGGTCACGATCAGCCGCCCGGGCACCGCGTGGACAGGCTCGCCGTCGATATAGTGATAGTAGTCTCCCCGAACCACGTAGTCAATTTCCAGTTCCTCATGCCAGTGGCTTTTTTTACGTAAACGTCATTGGCCGCGGATTCCGTGGCGTTGCTTGTATGAAACGGTTCGTTTCTCTGGTACTTTACAATCTCATGTCTGACCAGCGATTCCCGCATGGCGTCCTCCCCTCTCTCTTTCGATGGACAGGTCCCATCTGTTTCTATCATAACACAAAAACGGTCTTGTTAACAGTTGACTGCAGACATCCAGAAAAGTTTTGCTACAGGAAGTTCTGCAGGCCTACAGAAAAGTTTTGCTGAAGGAAAGTCCTGCAGGCCTACAGAAAAGTTTTGCTGAAGGAAAGTTCCGCAGGCTTACAGGAAAGTGCGGAAAAAGGCGCATTCCTCGTCGTTGCACAGCTTGGCGTCCGCGGAGCGGATATTTAAGTGGAACACATGGCCCAGGCTGTGATCCTTGTCCCCGTAGAAACGGAACAGGTGAGGAACCTCTACCTCGGCCAGCTTGGCTGCCAGGAGAGGAGCCTGATCCTTCAGGAAATCGCCGGTGCAGGTCATAAAAAGTGTGGGCGGATAATCGGAGGTGATAGGATTTACCACGCTGATTAACTCTAATTCCTCATCCGTGCCATGGTTCGGCAGAAGATCCTTCATAAGAAGCTGAGTCAGATCGTCCGACCCGTCCGGTCCGGGGCTCATGGAAATCACGTATGCGCCGCAGTTTAAGGCGATGGCGGTGGGAACGAAGTCCTTGGGCGGCTGAAAATCGTAGTTGGCCGCGTATTCCGGGTTGGTGCAGATGGAAGCGTACAGCCCCAGTTTGTGGGCGCCTGCGGAGTCTCCTACGGCAAAAATGTGTTCCCGGTCGAAGCCGTACTGTTCCGCGTTGGCCAGTACCCAGGTAAACACGCTGTTGGTGTCCTCCAGGGAGGCGGGGAACTGGTTTTCCGGGGCCAGCCGGTAGGTGAAATTCACCACGGCGAAACCTCTCTGTGCCAGGTTCATGCAGTAGTACTGATAGCGCTCCTTGTCGCCGTATACCCAGCCGCCGCCGTGGATGCTGACGATGACAGGCAGCGTCAGCCCTTCCGCCTGCCTGGGGCGGTAAACGTCCAGGGACTGTTCTTTGGGACTGGGGCCGTAAACAATATTGTCAAACCGGACGATGTCCTCCGGGGTGGTCAGGCCGGCGTCCCGGACGTCGTCCCCTTCTGTAAAGGTTTTTCGAACCATATCGCTAGCTTGAGACATATCTGAACTCCTTTCCGAATCTTATTTTGTGGATTTACGCGTGAATTTACGCGTTGTGCTTCGCTTCCAGGTCGGCCTGAATCTGCTTGATATATTTGTCGATATTCATCATGATGACTAAAACAAGGCAGATGGCGGCAATAATGGCGCCCAGGTAACCGATCTCAAATTTGATGGCGCTGATGGCGGAGGCAGGCTGCATATCGGGAGCGGTTCCCTCCAGGTAGCCTCCCAGTGCCAGGATGCCCGTACCTACGGCGGAACCAGGCCGATACCGACCTTCATGCCGAAGGAGGTGCAGGAGTTGATCAGGCCCTCGGAACGGACGCCGGTTTTCCACTCGCCGTAGTCCACGACGTCAGCGGTCATAGCAAAGATACCGGACATGATGGGGCCCTGGCCAAGGCCACGGATGGCGATACCGGCTACGATCATGGGAATCGTCGTCCCGGAAAGGCCGACCACGCAGCTGCCGATGATCATCAGGATCGCGCCTGCCATCATGGTTTTTCTCTTGCCGAACCGTTTTACCAGGGACGGATTGGCAAAGTTTGAGAAGATGGCGGGGATCGTCTGAGCCGCGCTCAGAACGCCAATCAGGTTGGGGTTCTGCAGGACTACGTTGCAGAAATACGCGGAGGACATGCCTGCGGCCACCACGTAAATGTAGAGGAACAAAAACATAAGGGCCTGCATGTAGAAATACTGGTTTTTCAGCACGCTGGGGAGAGCGACCTTCAGGGGAACATTTTCCACCTTGACTGTCCCGGCAGAGGCGTCCTCGCCGATGTGCTCTTTACAGAAAAGGAAGCAGATCAGGAGCATGACGATCTCGGCAATGCCGTAGATGACGGAGGTTACCGTCCAGCCGAACATTCCTACTAACGGCATGGTAACGGCGTTCATGACCAGGGTTGTAATCTGGGTCATGACGAAACGGATGGACGCGGTAGTGGTACGATCCTGGACGTTTAAGGTCATACGGGAAAGCAGCGCGTTGTAGGGCAGGTTGTTGGCTGTGTACACCAGGCAGTTCATAAAGATATAGGATATGTAAGCATAGGCCAGTTTTCCGCCGGAACTGAAGCCGGAGGGAACGGTAAACAATAGGATCAGGCCGATGCACATGAAGGGGGCGGACCAAAGCACCCAGGGACGGGCCTTTCCGTATTTACTCTTGGTCTTGTCTACGATGGCTCCCATGACCAGGTCTGTGGCTCCGTCAAAGATACGGGCGATCAGCATCATGGTTCCTACCGCCGCCGCGGCCAGGCCCACGGTATCCGTGTAATAGGCGGTGAGGAATGTACCCGCTACCGCAACGTATACGTTGGCTGCGCAGTCGCCGAAACCGTAGGAGATTTTTTCACTCAGGCTTAAACGCTGTTCTTTTGTTGCTTCTGACATGTTTTTCTACCTCTTTCTTTCTGGATTTTGATACTTATGATGTGCCTTCCGGCTCCATCTGATAGACTTATTATATAAAATGCACATCGGGAATGCCTTTCATTTGTTGGACAAAAATTACGTTTTTTTATCTTTTTGTATCATGAGTGAAGAAGAGAAAATGTGAGAAAAGCGGCTGGAAGGAATTGATGAAAAAGAAATATTTCGGGATTTCAGCCCGGCGGGCAGAAGGGGCGGGATGGAACTGCGTCCCGCCCGAAGCCGCGATTTGCGGAAAATGGAAGAAGGATTTCCAGCCTGCCGGATTCGGTCCGGTTCAGCGGACGATCCGTTTTTCCAGGAGGGTTATCAGCTGGTACAGTATTGTAGACAGCAGGCACAGGATCACGATAGACATGACCAGCAGATCCATCTTGAAGAGCTGTGTACACATACTGATACAATTGGGTATCGTGCTGTAAGTGGGAGTTTTATTAATTACTCGGTGGCCAGAAAGGTGGATAGAACTCTTAAGCTATTTGTCCAAGGTTTGGGTTCCAGAGGGTACATGTAAGTATATGTATTTTCAAATTATCTGGTTAGCCAAGCTATTTTGAAGAAGGAAAAATATTTAGATATGGGATATCCTGAAGGGCAGATAGAAGAGTAAAACAAAATTAATCTGTAGAAAACTATAGAGAGACTATAAAAAAGAAGGACGATGATGACCGGAATCCATTCTCCACTGGGGAATGGATTAGGAAATCAGTAAGATAAGAGACGTAGAATCCTTTGTCAAGTTATCGGTAGTGCGAGTGCCTTGTCTGACTGACCTTATGTGATCGAGCTGCGTTTAACAAGGTGTAATTAATGTGCTGTTTTTTCGTCAGCCGGAAAAGCGCCGGATAAATATACAGATATGTTATAGGATATAAATGAAATACTATGTTCAGGATACCAGCAAAGAGATTACCATTTTGAGGTTAGGAACGAAAGTTCTGGAAAGGAGGTAGCTCTATGAACTGTACAGTTGTTCTTGACTGAAAGTTTGCTGTTGCCTTTGGCGCAGCAACTGTAGGCATCATCTTCGCCGCCAAAATGGACACTACAGTTGCTAAAGAGGTATCAAAATCCATATGATTGATGCTTGCAAGGAATATGCAGTTGCCATAACTGGCAACTGCTAATCCTTCCCAAACGTCAGGGCATACAGTCTTCGGATTGTGTGCCTTTTTATATGTGAAAACGACTCTCTTATACCAGTTTTTTTAAGTTTCAGTAAACTTTGAAACAATCTCAACATAATTTCAAGAATCCCATCTTAAATGCAGTTGGAAATTCAAATACTTTTTTCCCGCCGGGAAATGAAACAACTATACGCCGTTCTTCAATACTTTCAATTCTCCCGACACCGAATAGACGATGCCTAACATACGCTCCAGGCTTGATCCTCTGAGATCCTCCTGATGGTGGGATCATACTTTGTCCCTTATTTGGATGGATTTCATTAGTATTAATCTTTGCCTGTTCTTCCTTATTTTCAGATGGAGACTCATTTTTAGCAGGTTTGATCGTTTCTGTTTCGTGTTTTGTTAAAGCTATATTTTCACGATGAACCTGTATATCCACGGCGCTGTCTTCACTTCGTATTTCATATCGTTTTTCTGGTTGTCCATATACATTTACTAATTGATGCCCTGTTGAAAAAGAATTATCCTCTAAAAAATTAGGGGTACCCATCATGGCTTGCTCCAATGTATGTGAATCAGTTTCAACATATGCTCCGCTTCGTTTGATTAGGTGTTCCAGTGATTTTATCAAAAATAGTCTATTAACGCGATCTGTTTTATCATCTGGCATCAGGACGAACAGATAATCTCTTGCCCTGCTAATAGCCACATTAATGATATTTTGATGATTCAGAAACATTTCCGGATTATCGGAAATGTATGGCGGAGGATTAAATACTGTGATGATAATATCACATTCATCACCTTGGAACCCATGGATTGTACTGCAGCCGATTTCAATTAAGTGGGAAAAAATCCCCATTTTTTTTGCATCATCAAGCAAACGCTCAATCAATCCAGCCTGGGCGTTATAAGGTGCGATAATTCCTATGCGGAATTTCTCACCTGGATTTTTCTGTGCAAGTTTCTCTGCTAAAAACTGTACAAATTCAAATACAAATAAAGCGGAATAAGCTTGATAATTGCTGCTTGTTTTTAATCGCTTAGCCCGGTATATACTTTCGTATTTGCTGACAGGAAACTTAATAATATTCAGGCTGTCATATTTCAGATACTCTTCAATGTGAAGTTCTCTTCGCTCAGCCTTTTTGCGATAGTGTTCAAGTATTCCGTCATATGTCAATTTACTGAATACATCTCCAATTTCCGGTATACTCCTGTATTGTGTAGTTAATAATTTCACTGGATAATCATGAGGTACTGTACTAGGTGATGCAAAAGAATTCAATTGCACCATAGTATAGATATTCTCATTTTTCCACAAATCAACAGATGTCACCGGTTCGATCTGAAATGGATCCCCTGCAATGATGAATTTCCTTGGTTTCTTATAGTATAATGGATAAACTATCTGAACCAGTGGTATCATGGATGCCTCATCCACGATGATATAATCCCAATTTATATCTCTCAAGTTTTGCCATATATTATTTCTTCCTATGAAATAATCATATGCAAACCGAATTACAGTAGTGGAAACAACACAGCGTGAATAGTCACGGATATCCATTTCCTTACTGTGATAAACAGGACTTTCCTCTAATCCTTCATCTGTAGTAATTCCATAACGAATCAGCCATTCTTCGTATCCAGAATTTGTTCCCATAATCTCCATAACGCGTTTTACGATTACGTCAGACGCCTTATTAGTTGGTGTCAATACAAGAACTCTTAAAGATTCACGTTCAGTCATTAAGGGAAGTAATATATTTTTCGCTAAATACGTTGTTTTTCCGGTTCCCGGAGGGCCGAAAATAAACTCTATATTTTCACATAAATTTTGTTTCATATCAAAAGCTGGCTCAAAAGCTAATTCTTGAAATCTATGCTGTAATTCCTCAAGTAAGAAAGCAGGTCGCCTTGCTTCGATATGAGCTTCTTTTACATCTTCCAAATCAATCTCTTTCACTTTTTCTGTCATTTTCAGCTTAACTTTTACAATATAAGATTGAACCTGAGATACTTCGATAGAAAGCCTTTTTTCCGTTCCATCAGAATACTTTAAAATCAGCGGAATATCTGCAAGTTCTTCCATCACCTGAGGAATATGTTTATTCGGATATTTTAATATCAGTATACGGTTACTTTTTGGATCCTTCTCCACTTTTCCGAAAGAGATAGAAACCTCTCTGCTATAGGCTTCATTATTCTGCTCGGAATTAGCCATGGTCTCTAATGTTAAAATAGTACAGAACCATTCATAAGAATACTTCGATGTGTTCAGTACTTTTTCCTGGAGTTCTTCCAGTAACGCGATTTGCGCCATTTCATCTTCGCATTTTTGGCGTGTTTTTTCCAATTGTTTTTCATAATCTACAACTGCTTTTGAATATTCATCACTGTCAACGCCCTCACTTTCCAGAGAATCTTCTTTTCTTTGGAAAGATTCCTGATCAGTACCGGCGTCAGGAATACTATTTGCTGTTCTTCTTTTTTCAAGTATCCGTTTTCCAAGGCTAGATATATCTTCATTTTCTGATAAAGTTTGAGACGGAACTTCTCCATTTTCCATAAAGGATTCTTCTTTTGTAATAGCAACTTCTTCCATACCTGAAATGACAGGCTGACGATTTTTCTTTATAAAAGCGCTAAATCTTGCGATTTCTTCTTCATCGATATCAGATATTCCATATTTTTCCAGAAGATCGGCTAATTTTACTTTCTTTCGTTGATCTTCGGAAAGATTCTCATATGCTGCGCTTCTCTGACCGAATCTCAAAAAAACTGATAATTCGGATGCCCCGGTATTCATGAGATAATCGGAGGGCAGATCCTGTACAGAAATATCTTGGGGAGCGACAAAAACACCTGCTTTATTGATCAGCCATTTTGAACTTGAAAACAGGGCTGCATCTCTACCTTCGTATAATTTCCAATTTGTTCCACGATATGGGTATGAATGAGCAAGACCAAGGATCGGATCATCCACTTTTCCCTTGGTTCGTTCAAACAACTTGCATAATTGATTCCATAGCAACACGGATAGCTGTTCAGAATGACATTCTTCGATTTCCTTCACAACTATCTCCCCATCTTTGAAACGGTATTCTTTCCATGACCTTTCTGCAATTCTGTTTCTTGCATAATCAGGCCATTTATATCCAAAATATTTGGTTGCTTCTTCTTGAGATAAATCTATAATCTCCCTGTCCACAGCGTCATGAACCCCTAATTCTTTCAGAAATCTGTCCAGATAAAATTCATCCTTTTTGTAAAACAGATAGAAATTATGTTCGAAAAATAGTATTGTCTTGTTATGCGAGAAATACTGTCTCAGTTCCGGAAGTGGCATATATATTTGATTCGGGCTCGCCATAACAACATCTTCTGATGCTGCGGAATGAGCGGCCAGAAAACCGTATTTTCTAATATCGTGGAGAAATGCCTCTTTATTCTGCGTTTTTCCAGATTCTTCACATTCGATATAATAATCCAGGAAAACCCTGAAATGGTATCTATAGTCCAAGGCTTGCTCAGTATTTTCTTCATATAATGGCAATATAATTTTATATATGATATCCTGTCTTTTAGGCTGCGAGATATTTAATTCTCCAAGAAGTTTTCTTACCACCTCATGCTTCCATAATCCTGCGTTTATCGTTCGGAATCCGGTCACTCCTTGATCTGGCAAAAAAAGATTCTCATGCCCGGCTTTATCAAATAAGGAGACCGCCTTTTTGTCTTCATCCAAAAAAATAGGAAGTTTTTTTGCATAATCGAATCGAGATGGTTTATCCAGAATGTAATGATATAACTGGAGCAGCCACTCTTCCGATTGCTGTTCAATAAAGTCTGCTGTTATATTTTGAAACAGTTGAGTTTCATTAATTGTTCCAGAGACAATACCGTCAATATAATTTCTTAGCTCAATTTCGCGATGTCTAATCCAATCCCTTGCTAATGTCACAAAAACCCAATGTGACTCTTTTCCAAAAAGATCAGTAAGCTGGGTATCAGAAAACAAGTCGTTAATTTCCAACGTATCAGACCAGTACGCGGATTCACCCTTTGTATACCCGTCCCTTGTCGGCAATAAACCCCCTTTCATTTTCTTGCGTATCTTGTTATAGATAGGCAAAAAGGAAATCATATCCCCATTATTTTCAGAACTAAATATGTTTGGGTTAGTAGGTATGATTCCACTTATACTATCATCAAGTAATCTTTTCCCAGTTTTTTCTCCAAGGTCTTTCAAATAGGAAAGACTGTCTGCGGCTAATTCTGCTAGCATTTCCACCATTTTGATATTGTGCGGTTCTGCTGCTTTAATCCCTTCTCGGCTGTCTGTCAACAGAAATGGGGCATCAATAATGAATTTCAATCCGGTTGCTGTTTTTGTAGGGAAGAAACAGAATGCACTGTAATCAACCGGCGTGAGTTCTCCTTTTTTGTCCAAAAAGAATCCTACAGAATACTTTAAATTGTGTGCAATGGTTCGCGAGAAAACCCACAATCGATTAGCTTCCTCACCAATACCATTTTTTACTTTAATCAGATCAGCTTCTGTGGTATTGTCAAATACTTCATTCTGCAAAAACTCTTTTGTATATTTTCCGCTTTTGGAAATTGTCCAATATGTAATGAGATGCAGATTCTTTAGAAATAGAATAGGAAACACGAGATTCTGCAGTTTCTCCTGAATGTCCTGATATGCCTTTTCCGCATCATTTTTCGGATGGTCAAAGGGAAACACAAAAATAGTTTCTTCCTCTTTACGTGATTTATAGTCTTTCTCCAGCAAAACAGGAACGATAAAATGTTCTATTTTGAAAGCAGCATTAGAATCATATATATGCGGCGTCATAGTATATTGAAATACCGCTTTAAACCCCACACCGAATTTGCCAATAGTCGCAGCGGAGTCTGTCTTATTGGAATTGGCTATAGAAGTAATGGCATTGATATCTCCAAGACATCCTCGTTTGGTGTCTTGCTCTTCGGTTTCAGGATTTGATACAAAAAAATGTCTTGTGCCATTATGCCTAAATATTAATTCCTTTTTATATAACTCAAAATGGGCTTCAGTTGCGCCTGCATCATCGGCATTTTGAATCAGTTCATAGATAAAGTGCGCCTGATCTGAATACTTTTCTACAACGCTTTTTTTTACTCCTCTCATAGAAGGTTTATCCAGCATTGCAGCACTTTCTTTTCTATCCTGAACCAATTTCTCAAAATATAGTTTATCCTGTTCTGTCATTTTCGGCACTCCTCTAACAATAAATTTATCTGTGACTATAAAAATGTAGCGGCAGATTGTTTAGACAAACTGAAACTTTTGCTTTATCGTTTCAAGTGTCCAATAATCCAGCTTGTTTGTAGAATTTATGATTCCTACAATATGCACATTTTTAGGTATCTCGAATAGTTCGCCAGAGTAGGGCAATATTACATCCTTGTCCTCTTCTTTACTTTGTTTTTCTATATCTGGAAGTAAATTCATTACTTCTCCAAATATCTCACAGATATTACCGTTGTCCATATCATTAATTAAGAATACACAAGGCGGTAATATATCAGCGTTATTGTGTATGCGTTCTGCCAAATTTGAGGCGTTTGCGCAAAATCTCTTAAAATCACCATCTTTCAATGAATCTTTTTCAATCCCATCGTTACTGTTTGTAATGCGTGTGATCTTTTCCATAAAGTCGTCATATTGATATTCAGGATGGAAGGTGATGGAAGCAATACGTCCCATATTTTTCAACTGGGAATACCTATTCATGTGCTTTTCATATGGAATAGCCAGAGCTTTGTCTAAATCCATCTTGTCACATATTGCAATTAAACAAGCCAGGGCATTTTCTCTGCTTTTCAAAATCACATTCTGCGGGAGTTTTATACTGTTTTTATGCAAAATAGGATTTTCCTGTGTAGATTCCAATGCAGAATTGCCAATGGAAACAGGAACTACCCCTTTACTCTTTTTAATCAAATCCTTAACTTCATGGCTAACCGAATTAATCGATTTAAACTCTCGGTTCCATTTTAGAATAAATCCTTCATGGAAATTGTAATAATCTGTATCATTTCCCGGTCCAGGTATGTATTCTCTTACGCCTTGCACCTTGATTACTTTGTTTTTTTCTTCTTCTGTGAGAATATTCGTATACAGATGTCCATAATTCCCACGTGGCCAGATTTCGCCGATTTTCTTTCCGTTAAGCATTAACTTATATGCGTTCTTTTTAGAACTTTTTTTCGTTTGCCCAATCAAACCATAAGAAAACTCTGGGCAATCACTCTTTACCTTTTCCAGTTCGATCGCAAGTTTTTCTGATAATAGTTGCTGTTCGCTCATTTTTTGCTTGTCCTTTTTTAGTTATTTAACTAGATAACTTAACTCGAATTGCTTATATTATTTGATATGATGCATTGAAAACACACTTTTTCGATAAATAAGTTTAATCTTTGTTTATATGGATAATTAAACTGTCGAAAACAATCATATTGCGAGGAGATTCTTGTCATATTCAGTATATCATACAATTTGAATAAGGGTAACGATATTTTTTTTATGGTTTCCAACCTTTGAATAAACATTGGAATAATCGGAAATAAGACAGGCATATTCCGGAATATCTTTAGATAAAAGGTGTTATGGATAGGAAAAAGATGTCTGTACTTAATGAAGGAGAGGGGATTCCTATGTATGAGAAAAAGAATGACGCTGCGATTCTGGTCAGGATTGCTGAATTGCTTTTGCTGGAGCATCTGATTACCCCGGAAGAGCAGATTCGTTTTCTTGCCAATCTGAAAAAGGAGGAATGAGGCATAGTGGACTACATACGCGCAGTGATCTACTGCCGGTGCAGCACAGAGGAAGAAAGTCAGATCAACGCGCTGCAAAATCAGGTACAGGAGAGTGAAGCCTGTGTCCTGGCGCAGCGCTGGCGTCTGGTGGATCGGTATGTGGAGTCGAAAAGCGGCACCACGACGAAAGGGCGGGACGAGTACATCCGGCTTTATGAGGATCTTTTGTCGGATCGGTTTGACGTTATCGTAATCAAGAGTCAGGATCGTCTGATGCGCAATGTGAAGGATTGGTATCTCTTCCTTGACCGGATGCAGTGCTATGGCAAGCGCTTGTATATCTATCTGGAGCATAAATTCTATACGGCGGACGACTCCCTGATTACCGGAATCAAGGCTATTTTGGCCGAGGATTACAGTAGAGAACTGAGCAAAAAGATCAATAATGCCCATCGGAACCGACAAAAAAACGGAGGGAAAGCAATGCTGACCTCGCGTACTTTTTGTTATCGGAAGCTGCCGGATGGGTCGGTTGCGGTTGTGGAGGAGGAGGCAGAGATCGTGAGGGAGATATTTTCTTACTGTATCGCCGGTTATGGGAGCAGAACGATCGCCAATATCTACAATAATCAGGGATATCGGAAAAAGACAGGAACCGCCTTTTGCAGTAATTCGGTGCGCAGGATCATTCGCAATCCGCTTTACATGGGAACGCAGGTTATGAACCGGCGGCATTATGATTTCGAGACAAAGCGTGAGATCCGGCTTCCGCCGGAGGAGTGGATTTATGGAACCGGTCAGGTTCCGGCGATCGTGACTGCCGAGGTATGGGAGCAGGCGAATGCTGTGATGACAGCTCGGGCTGAAAAGTACTGCCGGGCCGGAAGTGATTCGGAGAGAGGGAATGGTGCGCGTGATGGGAACAATCCGGAGAATGGGAGTTGTGCGTGTGACGGGAACAATCCGGAGAGTGGGAATGATGTGTGGGCCGGAAGCGGCATAGGAAGCGGCGGCTCAGGCCGATACGCACTGTCCGGCAAGCTGATCTGCGCGAATTGCGGTCAGCCCTATTACCGTGTTCAACGGCACAGTTATCAGGATCATGGGAAAATGGTGGCTGAATGGAAATGTTCCACCTATTTGTCGAGGGGAAGAAAAAAATTGGGTTGCAGGGATCAGATCCGTAGGATAGAAAAACACTTCCGGGAAGGCTGTGATAATGTTCATCTGGATGAGAAAGTGCTTTTCAGGGTGCTTGAAGAGGTGTGCAGAAAATATTATTATGATCTGACCACGCAGGATAAGGGCAGTATTATCGAACATGCCATATCCCTGCTGCGCAAGGCACTGAAGGAAAAGAAAGGGGGTAGTGCTTTGCTCAGGGCTGAGTCGGAGGAAGCAAGGCTGCGTGAGCAGAAGGAACGTCTTTTGACGAAGCTGTTGGATGGTGTGATATCCGACCAGGATTATCAGAAGCGGAACCGGCTGATCGAGCAGAAACTGGAGCCGTTCCGGATGGAAAAAGAAGAGGTGGCACGACAGGGGATCGAGATCCGCAATCTGGAACAAAGGATTGATAAGATACGCTTGTGGCTGGGAAACGGAGGACTTGAGAAAACCACTGTGGGGCAGATGCTTCAGGATATTGAGAAGATTGTGGTGCATGAGTGGCAGCTGGAGATCCGTTTCGATCCTCTGAAGGTTTTAACGTTATCAGCGGGGAAGACGGATGCGGTACCGGTGCGGCAGGGCGTGATTGCATCGCAGGATCTCTCGGAAGGGTTTACGGTATGGATTGACTACCCATTCCCTCCGGAAACGGAGAGGGGACGCTATCTGGATCGGCGGCGGATCCTTAATGTCTTGAAGGAAAGACCGGAGCTGACGGTGAAACGTGTGGCGGAGGAGCTGGGCGAATCCCCATACATGGTCAGAAACCGCTTTGAAGAGCTGATCTCCGGCGGGTATATCCGCTTTGACGGAAAGGGCGGCCATGGAGTCTGGGAGGTGCTTAAAGAGCTGCCGGATAAAGAAATGAGCAGAAAAGCAGGTGGTTTGTAGGCGCTTTGTCTTGTATTACATTTCATTGAAAATGAAGCTGGCGTGTGGTATTATAATTAAATAAAGTGCGGTTTGTGTTTCATGAGATTAATCCGATTGGAACTGGGAGGTTTTTAATGGACAGAGTATATACTTATCAGGAAATACAGAACCTGATATCGCCTGTTATGCGCAAATATGGGGTTTCCAGAGCGTATTTGTTTGGTTCCTATTCCAGAGGAGAAGCGACGCCTGAAAGCGATATTGACCTGCGGGTCGATTGTGATCAGCTAAAGGGACTGTTTGGCTTAGGCGGTCTATATGCTGATCTGGAAAGGGTCTGCGGAAAAAAGGTTGATCTTGTGACTTCAGGGGCTATGAACCATCCGGCAAATGCAGATAAGGTAAGGAAATTCCGTGAAAAAATAAAAGAAGATGAGAGATTGATCTATGAAAAAGGATATTGATATCTTGAAGAATATAAAAACGTATTGCGAGTATATTTGGAAGACCATTGCCAGATTTGGGGATGATAAGGAATGAGAAATGTATTAGTACACAATTATGGAGCAGTTGATTATGACAGCGTATGGAACACAGCTAAAAATGATCTTTCTGTTTTGTATGCTGTTTGTACTGAATTGATTGAGTTGTATGAAGAATAGCTGCAGGCTTTTCAAATTCTTCAAAGGAAGACGATATGTAATCATGCAAGTATGTGAACACAGCTCAATACCTGGCTGGCGTATATGATCAGGTATCCCAGGCCGGCCTGTGCCGACAGAAATTCTCCGATGATGACGCCCACCAGACACAAACCCACGTTGACCTTCATATTGCTGATGATCAGCGGGATGGAAGACGGGATCAGGACTTTGGTCAGAATGTGAAGACGGTTTCCTCCCAGGGAGGTGATCAGCTTGATCTTGTCCGGGTCCGTCTGCGCGAATCCTGTGTGGAGGGTCAGGATGGAGCCGAAGACAGCCACGGAGACTGCCGCCACGATGATAGTCCGCATGCTGTTGCCCAGCCATACCAGAAGCAGAGGCGCCATGGCGGATTTGGGCAGGCTGTTGAGCATGACCAGATACGGCTCCAGAATCTCCGACAGGCTGCGGCTGGCCCACAGGAGCACGGCTGCCGCTACGGCAATGATTACGGTGAGAACGAAGCTGATAACGGTTTCCAGCAGAGTGACGCCGATGTGAAGGAAAATGCTGCCGTCCCCGGCCATCTGGAGAAAGCAGCGGATTATACGGGAGGGGCTGCTGAAAATGAAAGCGTCGATTACGTCAAAACCGGCCAGAAGCTCCCACAATGCCAGCAGGAGAACCAGGACCATGGCGCGGACGGTGCGAACCCTGCGGCGGTGAAACCGTTCCATTTCCAGAAACTGCTGCTGGTTGGCGGAAACCGGTTCGGCTGGAATTGATTCGGCTGGCGCGGCCGCGGGCGTTGGCCTGCCGGTCATGCCGCTGTTTTTTTTCAAAAAAATATTATGTTTCATCGGATTTCATCTCCTTCCATAACTGATTAAAATAGGCGGAAAACTCCGGGGCGTTCCGCCTGGCCAGAGGCCTGTCATATTCCGGAGCAAAGTTTACGGCTATGATGGACTTTACCTGACCGGGACGGCTGGTCAGCACCAGGATCCGATCCGCGGTGGCAATGGCTTCCGACAGATCGTGAGTGATGAGAATGGCGGTGGTTTTGCTGGTGCGGATGATGGAACTGATATCGTCGCTGACTTCCAGGCGTGTCTGATAATCCAGGGCGGAAAAAGGCTCATCCAGCAGCAGGATATCCGGCTTCAGGGCAAGGGTGCGGATCAGGGCGGCGCGCTGGCGCATACCGCCGGACAGTTGTCCCGGCCTGGCGCCGGAAAAAGCCCCCAGTCCATAAGCTTCCAGCATCCTGCGCAGTTCTTCGAGGGCTTGTTCGTCCAGGCGGTTCTGAATCTCCAGTCCCAGTGATACATTGGAGAGAATGGTCCTCCATTCAAACAGATGGTCTCTCTGCAGCATATATCCGATGACCGCCGGGCTGTTCGCCTGGGGGACGCCGTCGATGAGGATGGAGCCTTCCTCCGGCTTCAGCAGTCCGCACAGAAGGGAGAGCAGCGTGGACTTGCCGCAGCCGGAAGGCCCGACGACTGCCATAAACTCCTCGTTTTTAACGTCAAAGGATATATGAGAAAGAGCCGGAGTTTCGCCTGTCAGCTGATGGTAGGAATAACTGAGGTCTTTCACTTCCAGCTTCGAATTCATAGATAATACCTCCTCAACTATATTTCTATAATATGAAGCGTCCATGAAAGGGTGCGGGAGGTTCGAAGCCGCCGCGGCCGGCCCGGCAGCAATATAAATTGCGCGGGATATTAAAACCATCGGCTTCTGTAGACAGAACTGCGGAAACTGCGGTAACTCAAGTTAAAAACAGTTGACGTGAGGAGGCAAAACAGATATAATCCGGTTTTTAACAGTTGTATAGGTAGAAAATCGCTACAAACGCTGATTCTAAGCGGTTTGCAGCGATTT